>NZ_JBWKCC010000046.1:0-55354 GCF_056436655.1 Streptomyces sp. NPDC043427
GGCGGCAGGGCGGAGCCCTGCCGACCGACGACAACGCGGCGAGGCGCGGTGCCGGACCCCGCGAGCCCGGCATGATCCAAACGAGAGGCCCTAGGTGGCTTGCGCCGCAGGGCTTGCGATCCGTATTCCGCTCCGCATGTGACCGCCGACGCCGGATGCTCCCCGGGCCCGGGCCTACACAGACCCTGCAGGCCCTGCAGGCCCGGAGCCCAGCGCCGGCTCCATCATGGCCCACGTGGTTCCAGGCGCAGGGGACGGTGACACATACATGCCCGTGGAGCGGCCCGTAGACGTTGCCCTCGCAAGGTCCGTGACACCACCACTGCCGACGGTTGCGTCGTTGCCCGCCTGGGACCTCGGCGTCAGTTCAGAGAGGCATCGGCAACGGGTACGGCCGCGGTCGGTCCTGCCGGTGGGCCCGGTCACGGTGGACTGCGACGTCCTGACCGACGGCGACTCCGAGCTCAAGATCGTCATCATGACAGCCCTGCCCGGCAGCGAGGACGAGACCAAGATCCGCCTCCGACCTCTTAAGAGGAGAGGAACACAGTCGAGCACATGATCAACAGTCGACTGGTGGTGCGCGCCCCGCTTCGACTCCGCCGGCCTCTTCGCCTCACTGTTCGACAGCGCGGTGGCCACTGGTGTCTGTCGGCGGAGCTGCCGGGCGAGAACAGATGACGGTGCGGCAGCTGTATCTGTCCGACACCGTGCGCGCTGTGGGTCGGGCTTCGAGCAAGAGTGTTCTGCCCTGTTGGGCCGCCGGTCGGCCTGTGTCACGGGCCTTTGGAAGCACGGGTGAAAGGCCGGCCTGTGGGTAGGGGTTGCTGGACTGGCGATCGAGGCGGGTGGCGGATGGAGTGGCGGGAGTTCGCCGAGGAGATGGCCCGACTCGCGCGGAACTTGCTGGCGCAGGAGTCGGTGCAGGGGACGCTGGACGAGATCGCGGCGTCGGCGGTGAACATGGTGGACGACTGTGACGCGGCCGGGATCCTGGCGGTGCGCAAGGGCCGGGCCGTCACGCTGGCCTCCTGTGGGGACATGGTCGCGGAATCCGACCGACTGCAGGGGGAGCTGGGTGAGGGGCCCTGCTTCGATCTCGCCCAGCACCACGCAGGCGGGGAGCGCGTGTTTCGGATCGCGGACACGACCCAGCCCCAGCCGGCCTGGCCGCGGTTTGCCGCGGCGGCCCGCGACCTGGGCATCGGCAGCATGACCGGGATACTGCTCTACACCCACGACGAGGACTTCGGCGCGCTGAACCTGTATGCCCGCCGCCCGGGCGCCTTCAGCAAGGACATCGAAACCGCGGGCTGGCTGCTGGCCTCGCACGCCGCCGTCGCCCTGGCCGATGCCCGCACCATCGACCAGCTCCAGCACGCCATGGAGACCCGGCACGCCATAGGCGAGGCCATGGGCATCCTCATGGAACGCCATCGGCTGAGCGAGGACGACGCTTTCAACGTGCTGCGCCGCATCTCGCAGCATCACAACGTCAAGCTGCGCGACGTCGCCCAGCGGATCCGGGACGATCGCACCGACCCGGCCTGATCATCCGGCTTCCGCTCCATTGCGGCGTTGTTGTCAGGAGCGGGCGCGCAGTCCTGGCGTGCCGACGAGATGGGCGAGGGCTCAGAAGAGCAGCGGAGTCGGGCAGAAGACGGGGGATGACACCTGCCCGCCCCGGGGCAACAACCCGCACAGGGGGGAAGCGGGCCTTGCCGGAGCCGTGGTCACGGCCCGCTGATGACAGCGTACCGGCGCCCCACGTGTCACACCCTCCGTGCCGAACGATCACGAGATCACTGCGACGGCTTCACCGAGGCTGATGAGCGGACCCGGCCCGCCCGGCGCACGTACCCGTTGCACACGGAAAGGCGGGCGCCGGGCGGATGCCTCCGTGTGCGCGGTCAGTGCCCGGGTAGCCGAACAGGGAAAGCCGTCCAAGAACGGCGACAACAACGAAAGAGCTCCGCATGGTCATCCCGCTTATGAAGCAGGCGGCAGATGAGCACGGCACGGACGAGCACGCCCCGCTGCGCTTCGGCGCAGTCTGGGCCGCAGTCGCGGCCCGCGCGGTCGACGCGCGTCAGGCCCTGCGCACCTTCCTCGCCCACGCCCCTCACGCCGGCCGCACCGCCGTTCCCGACTCGCTGGCCCTGGACGCCGGACTCGTCATCAGCGAGCTGGTCACGAACGCAATCGTGCATGCTCCGGGCCCCTGCGGGATGGCGCTACAGCTGTCCGGGGAGGAGCTGGCCATCACCGTGTGGGACACCTCCACGGAGAAACCGGTGGTGAAGAAGCGCGACCGGCACCGCGTCGGCGGCCACGGACTGCACCTGGTGCACACGGTGAGCGACAGAGTCGCCGTCGCTCCCCGTGCTTCGGGAAAGCAGATCACCGCCTACCTGCGCCTCACCCCGAGCAGTAAAACCAGTGCTGTCCCGTTCGGGCGGAACACAGCAGCCGCCATGACCGCCCCGAAGCCCCTCCCGGCTGAATCATGGAATGGCCGCTGACCCTGCCCAACCGGGTGTTCCAGGCGGCCGGCCCGGCGGCCGCCGCAGGGCGGCCCAGCCGGTCTCCCTGGTGCTCAGCCCCGCCCACGCGGTGTGAGACCCGGCGGGGCCGGGCCTCCGGGCAGTATTTCCTCGCCGGGGTTCACCAGGAGCACGTTCGAAGCGGCGCCGTACGCCGCGGTCCATGGTCCGTGCTGTGCCGCGGCGTACGGGTCGGTGGTGTGGTGGGTCAGGTGGTCATGGCCTCACGGATGAGGGCGGTGTCCACGAACTGCGCGAAGCGGACGATCAGCCCGCCGCGTATGACGAAGTGGTGGGCGACGCGGACGTCGATCGGCTTGCCGGTGGCCTTGTTGACGGCCGTGTAGCGAGCGAGGACGACGACGTGCTCTCCGTCGACGACGTAGGTGTCGTCGTGAGCGGTCCAGTCGTCCCAGTCCTGGCCGAGCTTCTCCATCACGCGAGAGGTGACGCCCTCGGGGGTGCGGTAGGTGCCCGCGAGGGGGAAGCCGGCCATCTCCGTCCACTCCACGTCCGGGGCGAGGGTGGCGCGCAGGGCTTCCAGGTCACCGGCGGCCGAGGCGAGGTACTGGCGGCGTACGACGTCGGCGGGGGCGGTGGAGGTCGCGAAGTCGATGCTGCCGTGCGACATGGTGGTCAGCCCCATTTCATCTCGCCCTTGGCGACCCTCGCACCGATCTGGGCGGCGATCAGCATGCCGCTGTCCGGGTAGCGCGCCACAAGCGCGTCGGTCAGCGCGGCGCCGTCGGTGGCCTTGCCCAGTTCCTCCTCGAAGGCGAGCAGGTAGTCGCGGGTGGCGGTGATGGCGGAGGCGTCGGCGGGCGTGCCGGGCAGGCGGTGACCGGGCACGACCAGTTCGGGCTGGAGCGCGGCCATCTCGTCCAGCAGCTTCACCCAGGCCGAGCGGTGCTCGGGGGTGGGGGTGTCGGCGACCCAGACGTGCTCCTGCTGGAACAGCAGCACACCGCCGAGGATCGCGCGGTGCTGGGCCTGCCACAGGTAGTGGCGGTCGGGCAGTTCGGCGGGGCCGCCCCTGAGCTCGAAGCGGTGGCCCTCCAGAATGAGGGCCCCGGTCAGCGGCTGGAGGTCGACCAGGCGGGTGGGCAGGTTCGCCCCCAGGGCCGCCCACGCCTCGAGCTTGCCTTCGTAGGAGTGCTTGATGTGCTCGATGACGAGTGGGGTGGCCGGGAAGCGCGCGTCGGGAAAGGCGTCGGCCAGGATCTCGGCGCCGAAGTAGAAGTCCGGGTCGCCGTGGCTGACGAAGACGGTGGTGAGCGTCTTGCCGGAGTCGAGGATCTGGGCGGCCAAGCGGTGGCCGTCGGCGCGGGTGAAGCCGGCGTCGACCAGCAGTGCTTCGTTCTCGCCGGTGACAAGGGTGGCGGTCTTGTTCTTGGATCCGGCCGGGAAGTCGAGGTCCAGGATCTTGAAGGAGAGGGCGCTCATGTCGGGCTCCTCGGAGGGGAATTCGGGACGTATGGGGAGAGGGGTCACGTGGTCAGAGACGCCAGGCGCCGGTCGATTTCGTCGGCGGTGGCGTGGCCGTGGGCCAGGGCGGTGACGCGGTTGCCGTCGACGGCCAGGAGGGCGGGGAAGCCGGTGACACCCAGCTCGGCGGCGCGGCGGAAGTCGGCCTCGGCCGCCACCTGAGCCTCGGGCGCCTCGAAGGCGGCCACGACGGCGTCGGCGTCCAGTCCGGTTTGATCGGCGACCTTCTGGTAGGTGGCTGACTCGGACAGGTCCAGGCCGTCGACGTAGAAGGCGTGCTGCACAGCGGTGGCGAGCTCGGCCGCCCGGCCGGGGGCAGTCCGGCGCAGGGCGGCCACGCCGCGCGCGGCGGCCTCGGAGTCCATGACGAACGTGCCGTCGGCGATCAGCTGTTCGTAGGCTTCGCTGAACTGCGCGCCGGTCAGTTCGGCGATCTTGGCGTTCGCGCCCTGGACGTAGCCGAACTCGCGGATCGGTACGCGCCGACGCCCGGTGAACAGGCCGCCGGAGACCACCTCCACCGGCAGGGCGGGGTGGCGGGAGACGACCTCGCGCAGGGTTGTGGAGAACCCGTGCGACCAGCCGCAGTAGGCGTCGAAGACGTAGACGAGCTTCATCGAGGACCTCGGCATGGTGCGGTGCCCGCCGGGCGCGGGCTATTCATCTGACTGAACAGTATCTGCTTAGTCAGATATTCCCTTGCGGGTGTGGCGGTCGCCACACCTTGTGCTGTTGCCAATGGGCAACGGCCGGTATCCGGCCGCTCGACATCGCTGTCAGGGCAGGCGGGGCAGCACGTCCCGCGCCGCGTGGCTCAGCATGCGCAGGTTCTCGGCGAAACGCTCCCGGTCCTCGGGCGGCAGGGGCTCCAGGAAGTAGTGCCTGATGTTCTCGACGTGCACTCGGGACGCGGCGACCGCGGTCTCCTCCCCCCTCGGCGTGAGGCGCACCAGCCGCCCCCGACGGTCACCGGGGTCCTCGGCGCGTTCGACGAGCCCGGCCGCCTCCATGCGGTCCACCAGCCGGGTCGCGCCTCCCGTGGTCAGCACCTGCTCCTGGGCGATGGCCCGCATCGACAGCCCGGGCTCGCCGGCCCGCCCCAGGATCAGCAGCACCTCAAACATGAGATGGCTGATGCCGCACTCCTGCTCCAAGGCTCGTCCCAGGATGTACTCCAGCCGGTTAGCCGCCCCCTGCAACCGCCCGAAGGCCAACACCGACGCGTTGTTCGCAGCCTCCTCGGCCGTCGAGATCTCCGCCTGCCCGTCCACGTCTGCCCCGCCCTTCTCGTACGTTGCCGCCCGCCTCGTCCGTCGATCATGCCGTGCGCCGAGGAGGACTGCGGGCGCGGGCAGTCGTCGGCCTGGGCACCGGATCAGTACGTTTCCCATCCGAGGCGGCCGACTGTCGGCAGCTTTCCGACGGGGGTGCAGGCCCTCGCACGGTACGTCGTCCGAGAGGGCCTGCACCGCTGCCATGGCTCGACACGGCGGTGGGCCGCCATTGGCCGCCCACCGCCACGCCGTCCGACTCCGGCATTCTCCGCCGACTCCGCCGCTGGAGCAGCGCCCTGTCTCCTCGGCACCAAGGCCGTAAGGCCGGCCCACGCGATCGCGGCTGAGCTGCGTCAGTCCAGGCAGAACTCGTTGCCCTCGGGGTCGGTCATCACGATGAAGCCGGCGCTCATCGGGGGTGCGGGCTCGTGGCGACGCAGCCGCGTCGCTCCCAGTGCGACGAGCCGGTCGCACTCGGCCTCCAGCGCCGCCATGCGCTCCGCTCCCTGTAGTCCGGGAGCCGCGCGGACGTCGAGGTGGACGCGGTTCTTGGCGACCTTGTCCTCGGGCACCTGCTGGAAGAACAGCCGTGGGCCATGCCCGTCGGGGTCCTCGATGGCCGATCTGGTGTTGCGCTCTTCCTCCGGTACGCCGACCCGCGCAAGGAAGTCGTCCCACGCGGCCAGCGGGTCGGCACCCTCGGGCAGGTCGAGGCCGGGCGGGCCGGGGTGGACGTAACCCAGTACGTCGCGCCAGAAGCTCGACAGCGCCCGCGGGTCGTGGGCGTCGAAGGTGACCTGGATGTGACGGCTCATCGCCTTGCTCCGTTCGTAGCGGTTTTCGTGTGCCGGTAAGGGGCGCGCAGCGGGCAGACCTCGGACGGACAGGTGACGGATCAGCTCACGGTGGATGTGCAGCACCCGGACGGCCACGGGCGCCTCGGGGAAGTGCTCCTTCGCGCTGACCGGGACCCGGACTCAGGCGTCGTCGAGACCGGCCACTCCGGCCTGCCAGATGTCGAGCTGTGGCTGGAGCTGCTCGAGCGCGCCGGCCGCGCCGTCGGCGTACTCCCAGGTCTCGTACGACGCCGCCGGCGCGCCGTAGTGCGCCGCGTTGCGCATGGGGAGCACGCCGACGATGACGTGACCGAGTCGCCAGGCGAATGTGGTGAAGGCCGGCGAAGGGGGCCGGGGAAAGCGAAGTCCATCGTGAAGTGCCCGGTGCCGAACTGCACGGGCGCCGTCGAACTGCCGCGCGGCCGTACGTTCCACGCGCCCCGCACCGGCGAGCGGAAGCACTCGTCGTCGGTGAGACCGTCGAGCCGGCCGCGGAGCTGGTGGTTCCAGTGGCACTCCCACTGCTCGCGCAGTGTCCGGTTCCAGGCGAGTTCGTCTGCGTCCATGGGGCCACCCTGACATCTGTAGCGGACAGGTACGGTCCGCTATCCCTGCCCGGGTGGGTGAACATGGACGCGGCAAGCAGTGACGAGCGGGGTACGACGGAGCGGGTGCTCACCTGGCTCGGACTGCTGCAGCAGCGCCAGATCCGGACCGGTCCCGAGCTCGCCGACCGGCTCGGGGTAACGCCGCGCACGGTACGGCCGCGATGCCGAGCGGCTGCGCTCGCTCGGCTATCCCGTGCATGCCAGCCGGGGGGGTCGGCGGCTACCAGCTCGCCCCGGGGCAGGACCTGCCGCCGCTGCTTCTCGACCACGAGGAGGCGATCGCCACCGCGCTCTCCTGGTCACCGGCGCGGGTGGCGCGACCGTAAGCGCCGACGACGGTTCACTGCGGGCAGTGACCCAGCTCGACCGGGTGCAGCCCCACCCGGCTGCGGCACGAGGTGCACACCCTCTCCGGCTCGGTGGAGTTCTTGGGTGCGGGCCGCACGCCGGTCGCCCGAGACGCTCATGACGCCGGCCAGAGCCTGCCACACCGCACGCGGCGGCCGGCCCCCGATCAGCCCCGTGAACAACGCTGCGGGTCAGTACACCTAGGGCCTCTCGTTTGGATCATGCCGGGCTCGCGGGGTCCGGCCTGATCCAAACGAAAGACCCTAGTCGCCTCCGAGCGGCGCTGACAGCTCCTCGCCTACGACCTCGATCGCGACGATCGGCAGGTTCCGCCTCAGGCGTTGGCGTGACGGCGCCAGGCCGGCCTCCGCGGAGCGGCATGGTGCGCCGGAGCGCCCGGGCGGACGGCCTGCTGGCGCCACAGCCATAGGGACGTTGCGGACAACAGACCGGTGAAGACCGCCAGGAAAATTATCGATACCCACATCTGCCGGCTTCCGGGGTCCTCCCACCCCACTGACGCAGCCGAGGCTGCCCACAAGACGGCGCCCCCGGCGTAGAACGTGCGGATCCGGCGCAGCTGCCGTAGGGCTCGTACGGATTCAGCGTGATCAGTTTCCGGTGCCATGCCGACCCAAGTACCCCGAAACTCGCCCGCCATCAGCCCCGACTTCCTGGCGTTCGAGAGGGGTGACACCTGATCTTGAGGGTTGACGACCCCCTGGGAAACGCCGAAGCCGTATCGGATTTTTGTTGTGCCCGTTCCGCGGCCCGTACGGCGCTAGCATCGGGCTCCGTGATCGTATGGCTCAATGGCACCCACGGCGCAGGCAAGACGACGACCAGTGCTCTCGTGCAGCAACTGATCCCGGATTCAAGGGTGTTGGATGCCGAGAAGCTCGGCGAGACACTCATGGACATCACGCCGGGGCTGCCCGTGACGGACAACTTCCAGCACTGGCCGCCGTGGCGGCCGCTCGTAGTCGAGACCGCCCGCCGCGTACTCGACTACACCGGCGGCACTCTGGTGATGCCCATGACTGTCCTGGTCGAGCGGTACTGGCGCGAGATCAGCACGGGCCTCGCGCAACACGCCATCCCGGTGAGGCACTTCGTCCTCCACGCCGACCAGGACACCCTCCGCCGGCGCATCGAGGGGGACACTGTTCTTGGCCCCTCCCCTTTCCGCCTCACATACCTGGAGCCTTACGCCGAGGCGGCCCGCTCGTGGCTGCACAGCGAGGCCGAGGTCGTCGACACCACGCATCTCACGCCCGCCCAGGCCGCCCTGCAGATCGCGGAGGCCGTCAAGAGTTGAGGTCCGCCCGCCACGCGAAGAACAGCCGCGGGCTGCAACACGGAGCGCCGTAGCCGGACGCGTCGTCCCATCCGTTCGGCCCGTCGACCACGTGGAAGAGCCGAACGGCTGGAACGACGGCGCCCGAGCGGGCGGTCGCCGCGCGCAGAACCCGGCGGTCGGCGGGGTCGTCGGAAAACGCTCAGGTGTGCAGGGCCTCGCCGCCGGTGCCCAGACCGTTGTCCGGGCCGAGGTCGGGCCCGGTGACGAAGCCGTCGAGAGAGACCGAAATGTCAGCGATGATTCGAGTCATGCCGGTGCGGGCCCGATCCGCCGCCCGAATCACCGCTCCCGCGTGAAGCGTGTGCGGGTTACGAATCGGTGAGCCCCCCTCGATCCCAGCAGTGCGGCTATTCCAGCTCGGCGGCGGTGTAGTAGCCGCCCAGGACCAGGACATAGTCGTAGTTGGACTTGTCGACGCTCGTCGGCTGCAGCAGGTAGGCGGGCACGGGCTTGGCACCGTTGTTGTAGGCCCGTCTGCTGTTCACCCTCGGCTGCCTGCCGTTGAGTATGTCGTCGACCATGTTCGCGGCGACCTCGGCGAGTTGGCGCAGGTCCTTGTAGACGGTCTGCGACTGTTCACCCGCGATGATCGACTTCACCGAGGCCAGTTCGGCGTCCTGACCGGTGACGATGGGCAGCGGCTTGCCGCTGGAGCCGTAGCCGTACGACTTGAGTGCGGACAGGACGCCGATGGAGATGCCGTCGTACGGAGAGAGGACCGCATCGACCTTCCTGTTCGCGTACGAGGCGGAGAGGATGCGGCTCATGCGCTTCTTGGCGGTGGGCCCGTCCCAGCGCAGGGTGGTGACCTGTTTGAGCGCGGTCTGGCCGGAATGCACGACCAACTGCTTGCTGTCCAGGTACGGCTGGAGGAGGTGCATCGAACCGTCGAAGAAGTACTTGGTGTTGTTGTCGTCCGGGGAGCCGGCGAACAACTCGATGTTGAACGGGCCCTTGCCGTCCTCCAGACCGAGCTTGTCGATGATGTAGCGGGCCTGGAGCCGGCCGACCTGCTCGTTGTCGAAGGAGACGTAGTAGTCGACGTTCTTCGAGCCGAGGATGAGCCGGTCGTAGGAGACCACCGGGATCTTCGCGTCGGCGGCCTGCTTGAGCACGCCGTTCAGCGACTCGTTGTCGATGGCCGCGATGATCAGCGCATCGACGCCCTGCTTGATCAGGTCCTCGATCTGCGCGACCTGCCTTTTCGGGTCGTCCTCGCCGTAGACCAGCTTGGTCTCGTACCCCTTGGCCTTCAGATCCTTGACGACGCTCTTGCCGTCAGTGATCCAGCGCTCGGAGGCCTGGGTCGGCATGGCGATGCCGATCGTGCCGACCTTGGAGCTGCTCCCGCTGTTCTGACCGCAGGCGGCCAAGGTCAGGACGAGGGAGGCAGCCCCGGCAAGGACGGCTCTTCGGTTGCGCATGGTGATCGTTCCTTGTTCTTCTCGGCGTTGAGAGGGTGACGGCGTACCAGACGTAACGGCGGGGAAGCGGTGCGGCGGGGCCGGGCGGAAGGCGGCGAGCAGACCGAGGGCCAGACCGGACTCCTGGCCGGGCGGTGCGCTGGGGCGTTGGGCTCAGTCCGGCGGCCTCGCGGAACCGCGCGCGCAAGCCGAGGCTGTCGGGGATCTTGGTGCACGCCTTCCAGCGGGCTTGAAGAGTCGGGCGGTGGCCTCGCCGAGACGGTCGAGGCTCTGATCGCACGGCCCGTCGCCTGGACCGGACCCCGAGCTCCTCGGCTTCCCGCAGATCACCGACCCTCATGGCGCCTTGCTCGGCGTGAACCTGTACGCACGTCAGGCCGCGCCAGGGCATTCCGGCCACAAATGTACTGATCCCGGTGATGCGCAGGACACACGCCTTTCAGCCGTTCGAAATACCGCCATACGGTCGGAATGCTGGCGCGAGACTAAGAGGGCGCCTCCAGAGTGTCAACGGGACCAACAGCAACGGTTCTACAAAGCCGTTGACTGTCGGCAGACGGCTTCAGCGCAGGGCCGGGTACTCGACGCTCACGGCCCGGGAAGTCCGGGCGGATGACTGAGACGACCCCTTACGACGCTGACGGGGCCCTTTTCACCCGCCAGGCGCTGGCACGCCTGGTCCTTTGCGATCACGCCGTGGACGTAGCCGACAGCGCAAGGGGGCGCTGGGCCCACCTTCACCGTATCGATGAGCACGCCGTGAGCTCCGGACTGGTCAGGGCCACGCCCGAAGAGGGCTCCCCCGGTCACCCCGCGGATGTCACGAGCTGCCCGCCTTGTGATCGGATCGCGCCGGATCCCCGGTTTCGTGACCGTCGCTCGCCCGGCCGGTGCCGGGAAGGCCGAGACGCCCGGTGCCCGTTCACTGCCGTCTGGGCGGCATCGCGGCGAGTCCCGCTTGCATGGACGGGTAGGCGGGCGCCCAGTCCAGTTCGTGCCGGGCCTTCGTCGTGGAGACGCGCAGGGTGGTCGACATCATCGTGTGGGCGTACGACATGGGCCTCAGCAGCCACAGCGGGACGGTCATCGGTTTCGGCAGCCCGAAGTGTTCCGCCACGGCGCGGACATGGCCGGTGAAGCCCGTCGGTGTGTCGTCCGCGATGTTGTACGCCTCGCCGGGGCGCCCGCGCTCGACAGCCGCGACCACCGCGCGCGCCGCGTCGGTGAGCTCGATCCACGGCAGGACCCGGCCCCGGTCGGCGGGCACGGGGAGCTTGCGCCACCGCAGCAGGGGCAGCAGGGCGTCGGTGCCACCGGGTCCGTAGAACAGCCCGAAGCGAAGCGCGACACCCTCCAGACCCGGTGTGGTGAAGGTGAGCTGCTCCTTGATGCGCATCGCCGCGATGTGCCGCTCCAGTTCTGCGGTGCGGCCGCGGGGACCGAAGGTGTCCTCCTCGGTCAGGGGGTGGTCGCCGTGATCGCCGTAGCCGTATCCGAAGACCATCGACTCGGCGACGAACCGCCGCGCGCCGGTGACCTGCGCGGCCTCGATCAGGTGGGCGGTGCCCTCGATGCGCAGGGCGTTGGTGGCGTGCATGTCTCGGTGGCGCAGCGGGGCGTCGCGCAGGGCGGTGGCGGCGTGGACGACCGTGTCGAAGTGGTGGCCCTTCACGGCGCGCAACAGTGCGTCGCGGTCCAGAAGATCGGCCTGGACACCGTTGGCCGGGCCCCGGCCCAGGCCCGTGACCTTGTGCCCCGACTCTGTGAGGGCGCGAGTGACATGGCGGCCGAGGACTCCGCTCGCACCCGCGAGGAGAACGCTCTGGTTCTGCCGTCGCGTCTTCTCTTCCTGGCTCTCGTCTTCCTGGCTCTCGTCTTCCTGGTTCTGATCGTCCTGGTTCTGGTCTTCCTGGTTCTGGTCTTCCTGGTTCTGGTCTTCCTGGTTCTGGTCTTCCTGGCTCTGGGCTTCCTGGCTCTGGTTCGTGTGCGTCGTCATACAGATACGACCGACCGGGTCCGCCGCGATGTGACATCCCGGAGCAAGGTGGCGGGCCACTCGGTGGGAAGTGGAGTCGCCCCTTCGAGTTTCCCGGTGCGGGGATGCATGTCGGCGGTGCTGTGGCAAGATCCACTGCCATGTCGTCGTTACCCGTGTGGTGGTCGAGAACCCGTCGTCGTCTGCTCGTCGTCCTGCTGGCGCCGCTCGTGGCGTCGGGCGCCACCGTGGCGGATGCCGTTGCGTCGCCGCCGGTGCGGGCGAGCGCGGAGGCCGCTACGCCCGATGGTTTGCGCTACGACGTGACGCTGCGCTCCGACGCGGACGGCTCGCGCTGGACGGGCCGGGAGCGGGTGACGTTCCGCAACGCCTCCGACCGGCCTCTGCGCGAGGTGTACCTACGGCTGTGGGGCAACGGCGACGACGCCTGCGGTGCGCCCGGCAGCCCCTCCCCCGTGACCGTGACTCATGTGCGTGGTGGTACGGCAGGTCGCCCCACGGTGAACTGCACGGCACTGCGCATCACGCTGCCCCGGCCGCTCGCGCGCGGTCAGCGGACGGCCGTCGCCTTCGACGTGTCGATCACCGTGCCCCGGCGCAACAGCCGCTTCGGCCGCGAGGGCAACTTCCGCTTCCTGGGCAACGCACTGCCCGTGCTGGCCGTACACGACAAGAAGGGGTGGCATCTCGACCCGTATGTGGCCCTCGGCGAGAGCTTCTACGCTCTCGCCGGCGACTTCCGGGTGCGCCTCGACCACCCCTCCGCCCTCAAGGTCCCCGCGACCGGCCGCACCCAGAGCGGGCCCGGCGGCCCCGGACGCACCGTCACCCTCAGCAGCGCACGCCGGGTACGGGACTTCGCGTGGGCCGCGGGGCCCTTCCGTGCCGCGACCGAGACCTCGCCCGACGGCGTGCGCGTGAACTCGTACTGGGCGCCCGGCACGTCCGCCGTGGGCGTACGCCTCAACCGGAAGGACGCCATCGGCGCCGTCGACCGGTTCGGCAGGGAGTTCGGCCGCTATCCGTACGGCGAGATCGACCTCGTCATGACGCCGGAATTCGGCGGCGGCATGGAGTATCCCGGCCTCGTCCTCCTCGGCACGACCGAGGAAGGCAGTGCCGTCGTCCACGAGATCGCCCACCAATGGTGGTACGGCATCGTCGGCAACGACGAATACAACGCACCCTGGCTCGACGAGAGCTTCGCCCAGTACGCCAACGCCCGCTACTACGGCTGGGACACCCACGACTGCTGGGAGCAGGAGGACTGGCCCCGCGACGCCCTCCTGACCAACTCGATGGCGTACTGGAGTCAACACCGCAACGAATACCACCTGATCTACACCGCCGGTTCCTGCGCCCTCGCAGACCTTGAACGCACCCTCGGCAGCGGCCCCATGGCCCGCCTGCTGAAGCAGTACGCCCGCGATCACTGGTACGGCGTCTCCACCACCGCCGACTTCAAAAGGGAAGCCCAGAGCCTGAGCAGCACGAACCTCGGCCCGTTCTGGAAAGAACACCACATCCAGTGAGGGGAAGCGGGTGGCGAGGTGGCCGTCCAGGCGGATGACGAAGCCTGTAAGGCCTTCGGGGCGATAGAGGCGGGCGAATTCGGCGCCGGTGTCGCGATAGCCCGGGGCGGACGGGGTGTCCGGGGCGGTAGGCGCGGCTCCGAGGACGGTGCGATGGTCTGCAGCCGCGGGGCGGTTGCGGGGAGCGGGCCGTCGGGGACGGATGTGCCGGGTGCGGCTCCCGCTCTGATCGCTTCCGCTGCCTCGGCCAGCGCGGTCCAGTCGGCCCCGTGCAGGAGCACCACGTGTCCCGTGCGGTCGCGCAGGACGTCGAGCAGCACGGCGCGGGGGCGGTGACGGGGGTGCGGTGCGTGGGAGCGAGCCGGAGCCGGAAAGTGCGAGACACCGGGGAGGAGGTGCGGAAGTATGCCGCTGTGCCCCTTGCCTCCGGAAGCCACGAGCGTGCTGTCGCCGACCCGATGCGGATCCGTCTCGCGGCGGTCGGGAGTGCGGTGGTGATCGTCGGGGCCGGGTTGGGGTTGCGCGGCATGGCGGTGGGGAGTGTGGCCAAGTACGGCGGGGATGCGTTGTACACCCTGCTGGTGTTCGCTCTTGTCGTGGTCGTGGCGCCCCGGGTGACACCCCTGACGGCTGCCGCGAGTGCGTTGGTCCTCAGTTGGGGGATCGAGTTCCTCCAGCTGAGTGACGTGCCGGCGGAGCTGTCCCGGCGCAGTGCGGTCGCTCGTCTCGTGCTGGGGTCCACCTTCAATCCGCCCGATCTGTTCTGGTATGCGGTCGGGGCGGCGGCGGGTTGGCTCCTGACCAGCTGGATCGACGGCTCCGCACGGCGCGGGCGTGCACTACGAACTGGTAACGAACCACAACTGTAGGGAAATTGACGGCGTCTAATCCGCCATGAAGATTTCTTTCCTTATTCATAACGCCTACGGGATTGGAGGCACCATCACCACCACCTTCAACTTGGCCCACGCACTGGCCGAGCGGCACGAGGTGGAGATCGTCTCCGTCCTGCGGCACCGGGAGCACCCGGACCTGACGCTGGATCCGAGGGTGTCGCTGCGGGCGTTGGTGGACCTCAGACAGGACAAGGAGCACGCGTCACATCTCAGACCGGCGAAGGTGTTCCCCCGCGCCGAGTACCGGTACCGGCAGTACAGCGAGTTGACCGACCAGCGGATCGCCGAGAGCCTCGCCGCGACCGACGCCGACGTGGTGATCGGCACCCGGCCGGGCCTCAACGTGCACCTCGCGCTCCAGGCTCCCTCCCACGTTGTGCGCATCGGGCAGGAGCACCTCCCCTTGGACAACCATCCCCCCCGACTGCGCACCATGCTGCGCCGCGCCTACCGTCGGCTCGACGCGCTCACCACGGTGACCGAGACCGACGCCGCCGCCTACCGGCGCCAGATGTGGCTGCCCGGCGTACGGGTGGAGGCTCTCCCCAACAGCGTGCCGGATCCCGTGCTGCCGGCCGCGGACGGCAGCGCGAAGGTGGTCGTCGCGGCCGGCCGGCTGGTGCCGGTGAAGCGCTACGACCTGCTCATCGAGGCTTTCGCCGCGGTCGCCGCAGAACACCCGGACTGGCAGCTGCGCATCTACGGCAAGGGTAAGGAGCACGACCGGCTGCGGAAGCTGATCGTGGACCTCGGTCTGTGGAACAACGTCTTCCTGATGGGCGCGGCGATTCCCATGGAGGCGGAGTGGGTGAAGGGTTCGATCGGTGCGGTCGCCTCCGACTTCGAGTCGTTCGGCATGACGATCGTCGAGGCGATGCGCTGCGGCCTGCCGGTGGTGAGCACCGACTGTCCCTACGGGCCCGGGGAGATCATTCAGGACGGCGTCGACGGACGGCTCGTGCCCGTGGGAGACCGTGCCGCGATGGGTGCGGCCCTGCTGGCGCTGGTCCGTGACGACGAGCGGCGCCGACGGATGCGCCGTGCGGCCCTGGAGAACGCGCGGCGGTTCGCTCCGGGCCGCGTGGTCGAGCAGGCCGAGCGGCTGATGGCCGAGGCGGTCTCGGCGAGGAAGGCGGGGCGAGCGGTCGCACGGGAGCGCGCAGGCGTGCACCGCGTGCTGGTCAGTCAGGGCTTCGCCGCCCGCGACGCCGCGTTCGCGGCGGCCGGCGACGCGCGGCGCGCGATGCGGAGGGGGCAGCGGTGAGCGCTGAACAGGGAGTGCAGCCGCGCGTCGGGTGTGTGGTCGACACCGGGGGCCGGATCGTCTTCGACCTGGTGTCACGGCCCGCGGAGGGGCGGCAGTTGCTGTTGCGGCTGCGGCCGAGGAAGGGGCAGCCCGAGAAGGTCCTGCACGTCCTTGACCTGGAGCCCGCCGACGACGGCGGCCGACGCGCCGTTCTGGACACCGACACCGTGCTCGCGGAGGGCCGGTGGGACGTGTACCTGCTCCCGGAGCCCGGAGCCGAGCGGCAGCGTCTGCGTCCTGGCCTGCGTGACCTGCGGGCCCTCGTCGACGGTCACCGCCGGGACTGGCAGGCGCCGCTGGCCGTACGGGTGCCGTACGCCACCGCGGACGGCTATCTCGCGGTGCGGTCCTGGCTGCGCCCCGCCCACGCCGAGGTCGACCGGATCACCCTCACGGACCGTTCCCTGACGGTCGGCGCCCGCCTGCACGGTGCCTCGCTCCAGTCAGGGGCCGTGGTACGGCTGCGTCTGCGGGGCGGCAGCAACCACCTGTGGGACCTCCGGCCGCAGGTCGGGGACGACGGCCGGAGCTTCTCCTTCACCGTCGATCACGGGGAGTTGGCCGCGGAGACGGTCGGCGGGAGCGGAATCTGGGACGTGTTCGTACAGCCCGCGGTGCAGGTACCCCTCATCCGTCTGGCCCGTCTGCTCGACGACGTGGCGGGCCGCAACGAGGTGTTCGTCTACCCGACGGTCACGTTCGAGGGAACCGGTCTGCGTCCCTTCTACACCGCCGACAACGACTTCTCCGTCGAGGTGACGAAGGCGGGGTGAGCTCGGGGCGGCGCGGGCCCGAACAGGATGAACGCCGTCCAGCCGGGGGTGCCTCCGCTGTGCGAGGCACCCTCGCGGCCAGCGGGGGCGCGCCCGTGGCTGTATTTGCACTTTCAATTGATCTTTCAACACTGCCAGGATCGCCTCGCTCGAGCACGTCCCCACCGTCCTCGAAAGGCACCTCCATGCGCAGCAGTCCCCTCGCTCTTCTCGCCGGCGTCACAGCCCTGTTGTGGGCCACGACGTCACCGGCGTCCGCCTCCGTCCAGCCCGGCACCACCTACTCCGGCGAGGGCACCTTCTACGGCGCGACCGGTGTCGGGAACTGCCTCTACGACGCCACCGCCGACATCGGCATCGCGGCGCTCAACCACACCGACTACGACAACGCGCGCATGTGCGGTGCGTATCTCCAGGTCAAGGGCCCCCGGGGCGATATCACCGTGAAGATCGTCGACCGCTGCCCCGAGTGCAGACCCGGTGACATCGATCTCAGTGAGCGCGCCTTCGCCCGTATCGCCGACCCGGTGGCGGGCCGGGTGCCGATCACGTGGAAGCTGGTGAGTCCGGACATCGGCGGCACCGTCGCCTACCGCTACAAGGAAGGCTCCTCGCAGTGGTGGTGCGGTATCCAGGTCCGCAACCACCGCAACCCCGTCGCCACCTTGGAGGTCCGCACCGGCTCCACGTGGCGCCAACTGCCGCGCCAGGAGTACAACTACTTCGTCTCCGACAACGGCGCAGGCTGCGGCTCCGACATCCGGATCACGGACATCTACGGCCAGACGCTCACCGACTCCGGTATCGCCATCACCCCGAACGTCGACCAGCGGGGCAAGGCCCAGTTCGACCAGCGCTGACGCAGAATCAGGTGTCGCCTCAGGTGTCGCCCAGGCCTGCCTGGCGGGCCCGGACGATGGCCTCCGCCCTGGTCGCCGCCTGGAGTTTGGTGAGGATGTTGGACAGGTGGTTGCGGACCGTCTTGGGGCTGAGGACGAGGCGTCGGGAGATCGTGAGGTTGTCCAGGCCCCTGGCCACCAGGTCGAGGACCTCCCGCTCCCGGGCGGTCAGCTCGGGCAGGGCCACGGGTGGGGCGGTCGGGGAGCGCAGGCCGGTCAGATACGCCACGGCCCGTGAGGCGACCGCGGGACCGAGGATCACCTCGCCGTTCGCCACGGCCCGCACCGCCCTGTCGATCTCGGAGGGTGCCGCGCCCTTGAGGAGATAGCCGCGGGCTCCGGCCCGCATCGACGCGAAGACGGAGTCGTCGTCGTCCAGCATGGTCACCACGAGGACGGCCGTCCCGGGCCGGATCCGCAGGATCTCCCGGGTGGCCTCCACCCCCGAGGGCGTACGGTCGCCGAGGTGCAGGTCCATGACGACCACGTCGGGGGCGTGTGCGTGGACCGCGGCGACGGCCGAGTGCAGGCGCTCTGCCTCGGCCACCACCGTGAGCCCGGGGAGCGAGCCGAGCAACGCGGTCATGCCCATCCGGAACACCGGATGGTCGTCCACCACGACGATCCGTACGCCCTCTTCAGCCGACACGGTCGCTCACCTCAAGAGGCACCCTCAGGACGACTCTGGTGCCGTCGCCGCCTGCGCCCGGCTGCCAGGTGATCGTGCCGCCGAGCGTCTCGGCGCGTTCCCGCAGGGACTGGGTGCCGATCCCGGCCCGGGCCACCGGGCCCATGCCGCGGCCGTCGTCCTCGACGCTCACCGTCAGGCACGGGCCCGCGCCGGGCGCGAGCCCGTCGAGGGTCACCGTGCAGGTCCGGGCGTCGGCGTGCCGCGAGACGTTGCGCAGGGCCTCGGCGACGACGGCGTACACGGTGCCGGCGACGTCCTGGGGCACCTCCCGCGCGGCTTCGCCGTCGGCATCCTGGAGTGCCGCTCCTACGGGCTCGCTGTCGGCGCGTACGACCACCTGGAGGCCGTCCGCCTCGTAACGCATGACCAGTTCGCGCAGAGCCCGGACCAGGCCCAGCTCGGCGAGTACGGGTGGCACCAACCCCCGGGCGAGGACGCGGACTTCGTCGACACGGGCGTCGACCTCCGTGCGCAGGCGGGTCAGCAGGGGGCCGGCCGGGGAGTCGTCGGGGAGCAGGTTGCGGACGGCGGCGAGGCCGAGGCCGATGCCGGCCAGGGCGGGGCCGAGCTGGTCGTGGAGTTCGCGGCGCAGGGCACGGCGTTCGTCGTCGCGGGCCGCGGCGAGCCGGCCGCGCGACTCGCGCAGGGCCCGGGTGACGGCGGCAAGGTGGACAGCGGTCGCCACGACGGGGGCGACCTCGTCGAGCGCGGTGCGAGCGCGCCGGTCGAGTCGCTCGCCGGGGCGCGCGGTCACCACGAGGGTGCCGACGGCCCGTTGGCGTACGACGAGGGGGACCGCCAGCGGCTGGGCGCCGGCCGGTTCGGCGACGGTGACCAGGGGGTCGTCGTCCTCGTCCAGCACCCGCACGGAGCCGAGGTTGAAGGAGGCGGCGATGCTCTCCGCCATACCGGTGAGCGCCTGCTGGGGCCCGGCCGCACTACCCAGGTGACGCCCGACCCTGCTGAGCGCACCGGCGGCGGGCTCGCCGTGCACGAGCCGGTCCACGCGTTGTTGCAGCCAGCCTCGGGCGGGCTGGATCCCGGCCGCGGTGGCCGCGGTCGCGAGCACCCGGCCCAGCGCCCCCTCGCCGGGAAGGAGCAGCCCCGATACGGCGACCGTCAGGAAGTACCCGGCGACGAGCAGGCCGGTGAGCAGCCACCACACCAGGGTGCGGCTGACGACGAGGTCGATACCCCACAGCCGCTGACGCAGCACCGCGACCAGGACGGCGGCCGGGAAGAACGCCTGTGAGGCGAGGTGGGTGAGCGGTGTGAACAGCCGCAGCGACGCCGGTGCCCCGTCCGCCCACAGGACCAGCGGCAGGAACGTCGCCGCGACGAGTGCCGTACCGATCGCCAGCCAGCCAAGGCCACGCGCCGTCGGATCCCGCCACCGGCGCAGGGCCGCGTGGGCCGCCGCGCCCAGGCCGAGCGCCACGACCACGCCGAGCAGCGCGCGTTGTGTCGGTTCGACCAGGCGTGCCCAGTCCGCGTCGCGCACCGGGAGCGGGGCGTGGGACTCGCCCATCGCGGGCCAGGGCCACGGATCGGTCAGCCGAACCGTGAGCAGGGCCGCGACGAGGAGGATGCCCACGTCGATCGCGGCCCGGGCTCCCTGCGAGGTGGCGCGGTCGGACACCAGGTACGGCACGATCAGGATGAGGGCGAGGGTCCCGGGTATCCAGGCCGTGCCCTGCAGGATCGACCAGGCCGGCGGTGAGGCGTCGGGACCGGCGGTGCGCGCCCACAGCGCGACCAGTTGGGCCGTGACGGCTGCGACGCCGCCGCCGACCGCGGTCAGTGCGACGAGCCAGGCGACCGGGTGGCGGCGCCGGCTCAGGACGACGGCCGCGACCAGGCCGTACACCAGCGCGTCCGCGGTGTCGACGGCGAAGTACCACTGGGTCGCGTCCCAGGGGGCGCCCGCCAGGGCCATCAGGATGAGGGCGGTCGCCGCGAGTGAGCAGGTCACGACGAGCACGCCGACGGCGGGGACCGGATGGCCCCCGCCGTGTCCGCCCTGCCGGGCCGTCGCGCCTGTTCCCCCCACAGGGCCAGCCTCGCAGCGGGCGGTCATGGTTGTCACTGCGGCGCCGTCGTCTGTGCGCCGTCGATACGTCGAACGTGTGGCCCCGCCGCCGCGCAAAGGCGTACGCCGTCCCCCTCCTCCGAGGCCCCGGCGTCGGGGCCGTCAGTCCAGCGAGGGCCTGCGGCCGAAGGCGAAGGCGGCGCCCAGCACCAGCAGGTACGGCACGCCCGCGAACAGTGCCATGTACTGGAAGGGCAGCAGTTGCGTGATCAGTACCAGGAAGCCGAAGAGCAGGCTGACGACGCCGATCCAACGGCTCACCGCGCCCTGCCGGAACGCGGCGACGGCGAGTGCGGCGGCCGTGAGCAGCAGCCCCGACCACACCCATCCGTAGGTTCCGAGCTGGGCGAGCTCGCCGACGATCGTGTCGGGGTCGGTCTTGTCGCGCATGCGCAGGTTGTGGAACATCTCCGTGCCCATCCCGGCGCCGACCAGGTTCATCACGCCGACCAGCAACATGCCGAGGTACGCCGTCGCAGGCACCAGGCTCCCCGCGGGGCACTGCCGCTCCAGGCGGCGCCGCAGTCCGGCCGCGAAGAGGACCGCGCCCAGCGCGGCCGCGGTGAACGCCAGCTGGGTGACGAACACCCAGCCCTGTGCGGAGCCGTCGAGCCGGTCCACCATGCGCGCGTTGTCGAGGATGTCGGAGTCCTCGTACGGCCACAGCGGGCCGGCCGCGACGAACACGGCGAGGCCGCCGAGCGCGGTGACGATACCTCCCCACGCCCAGCCGCGGCCCTCCCTGGCCGCACGCGGCGGCTCGGGGACGGCGTGGTGGCCGGCTGTGGTCGGGTCGGAGAGCGGAATGGACATGGTTCCCCCGTGGAGTGGTGCTGCCTGTGGGCCCGTGCCGTCCGGCCGTTGCGGGCCGGCGGCGACGTACAGGGCAACCATGGCGCGCCCGGTGTCCCGGGAGCATGGGACCGGTGTCCCGATCCTTCGGGCGGGACCGGCCCCGGCCGCGCTCAGGACTGGTACGGCTGCTGCTGGGGCTGCCCGTGGGGCTGACCGCCGTGCGGGCTCGCGGCCTGTGCCAGCAGCTGGTCCGCCTGCTCCTTGGTGATCTTCTGCTCGGCGCCGCAGAAGGTGCACTGCGTGGCGTGCTTGGTGGAGATCGGGAACAGCGGCACGAAGAAGAGCGTGAACTTCGTGACGCGCTTCCTCAGAGTGTGGGCGGAGGGATTTCCGCAGTACCCGCACAGCAGCGTGAGTATCGCGAGCTGGTACAGGTATCCCTTGGTGCCGAAGATGATCATAATGGTCCCTCCTGGGTCGATGCCTGCGCACAGTGTCGTGCACATCGATGTGCCTGGTGCACGCCGGGGCGGTGTTTTCGTCGGGCCTTCGCACGGTTGACCGGCGGTCGGTTTCGGCGGAGGCTGCTGTGCCAGCGTTCTCAACATCATCAACGCGCGCGGAGGAATGAAGCACGTGACACCCGAGTCCCCGGCCCCCGACGTCTCCTACGCCGACACCACGCACCGCGACACCTACGAGGCCGGTCTGGCCGTCCGCAAGGCCGTGATGGGCGCCGACTTCGTCGAGCGTTCGCTGGCGCAGGCCGGCGACTTCGCGCGTCCGATGCAGGAGCTGGTCACCGAGTACTGCTGGGGCGCGGTATGGGACCGGCCCGGCCTGGACCGGCGTACCCGCAGCATGCTCAACCTGGCGATGCTGACCGCGTTGGGCCGCAGTCACGAGTTCGCCGGCCATGTGCGGGGCGCGCTGACCAACGGGGTGAGTGTCGAGGAGATCCAGGAGGTGCTCCTGCAGACGGCCGTCTACGTCGGTGTGCCGGCCGCTCTGGAGTCCTTCCGGGTCGCCGAGCGGGTGATCGGCGAGATGTCCGGCGAGGCGGGTGAATCGGCATGACCCTGCGGTGCGCCGTCCTCGACGACTATCAGGGCGTTGCCCTCACCCACGCGGACTGGACACCGCTCGCGGACCGGGTGGACGTACGGGTCCTGCGGGAGCACGTGACGGACCGGGAGCAGCTCGTCGACGCGCTCGTGGACTGCGAGATCGTCGTGATCATGCGGGAGAGGACGCCGTTCGCCGCGGAGCTCCTGGGGCGTCTGCCGCGACTGCGGCTGCTGGTGACCACGGGCATGCGCAACGCCTCCGTCGACCTCGCGGCCGCGACCGCCGCGGGGGTGACGGTCTGTGGCACGGCCAGCAGCATCACCGCGCCGGTTGAGCTGACCTGGGCGCTGATCCTGGGACTGGCACGGCAGTTGACGGTCGAGAGCGGGGCCCTGCGGGAGGGCGGCCCCTGGCAGTCCACGGTGGGCCGGGATCTGCACGGCCGGACGCTGGGGCTGCTCGGGCTCGGCAAGATCGGGAGCCGTGTGGCACGCGTCGGCGCGGCCTTCGGCATGGAGGTGCTGGCGTGGAGTCAGCACCTCACCGCCGAGCGGGCGGCGGCCGAGGGTGCGCGACTGGCGAACAGCAAGGAGGACTTGCTGCGGCGCAGTGACGTCGTGTCGGTCCATCTCGTGCTGTCCGAGCGTACGCGTGGTCTGCTCGGGGAGGCCGAGTTGCGCGCCATGAAGTCGGACGCCCATCTGGTCAACACGTCCCGTGCCGGGATCGTCGACCGGGAGGCGCTGCTGCGGGCCCTGCGGGAGGGCTGGATCGCCGGGGCCGGTCTCGACGTGTTCGAGTCGGAACCGCTGTCCGTCCATGATCCGCTGCGCTCCCTGCCCAACGTCCTCGCCACACCCCACCTCGGCTATGTCACCGAGGGCAACTACCGCACGTACTACGGCGAGGTGGTGGAGGACATCGCCGCCTTCCTCGCCGGGGAGCCGGTCCGGCTGCTGCACGCGAGGTGAACCCGGCCCCCCGGGCTCAGTTCTTCAGGGCCTGTTGCAGGTCGGGGTAGCACGGGATGACGGTGTCGACCCCGACCAGCTGCAGGATGCGCAGGACCGGGCGCCTGGGCCCGGCCAGGCGCAGCCATCCCTCGGCGGCCTGGGCCGCCTGGTGGGCGGCGATGAGGGTGTTGACGCCCGTGGAGTCCATGAAGGTGACCCCACTGAGGTCGACCACCAGCCGCCCCGCGCCCGCGCCGTCGGGCGGAAGCAGTGCCTCGCGGAAGTTGGTTCTGGTCGTGTGGTCGATCTCCCCGTGCGGGACGACGACGTCGATGCCGTCGATGACGGAGTGCGCGATCGACAGCCGCTGCGGGGCGGCTGGTTCCTCGGTTTCTGCCACGGTATCCCCAAAGGCGTCGGTCAGGGGGCCGGCCACGGACCGGGCCAGCGTACCGCCGTAGATCCTTCGAGGGGAGACCGCCTCCTTCCGCTACGGCACAGGCGTGCTTCCGGTGACAGGGAGGCGTGCGGGGCGGGCGAGCGGGTACACGCGGGCGTGTGCGTGAAACTAGGGCGGACTGTATGCAATCGGTGATCAGTGGCGGAGGCCGTATGGCGCCGCAGCGTGGTCGTATTCACACCACTGTTGCTCTGGACGGCGATTCCTCCTGCATCGCCGAGGCTCGCCATCGCGCGGCCGACTTCCTCACCCGGGTGCAGGCCGAGCACGGCCTGCCGGTCACCGCCCGGGCGATGGACACCACCCGGCTCGTGGTCAGTGAGCTGGTCACCAACGCCAGGAAGTACGCGCCGGGGCCGGTTCTGCTCGAGCTGCGGATCTCGGGTGACGCGGTCGAGGTGGTCGTCTGGGACAGCGATCCCGTACTGCCGTTGGCGCGGGCCTCGGATCCCGGGCGGGTGGGCCAGCACGGTCTGGAGATCGTCATGGCCGTGTGCGCGGGCTACGAGGTCCAGCGCGAGCCCGTCGGCAAGCGCGTCACCGTACGCGTGACGCTGCTCGACTGACCGGCACCGAACCCCTTCTGACGCCCGGTCGGCGCCGCCGCGGTGACAGCCCGCGCGGTGTCCTCCTCCCCTGCCTGCCTGACTGTTGTCCGAGGTGACCGCTTCGTGTCTGCTCCCGAGGCTCTGCCCGCCCTCACCGCCGGTGTCTCCACCGGCCTGGTGTTGCTGCTCCGATGGGCCGCCACCCGGAACGCGGCCCCCGCCCGCCCGCCGCACGACGGGGAGCCGACCGGCAGGGCGCCGGACGACCCGGTCCTGCGGCAGGCCGAGGAACATGTACGGCACTACTGGGCCCGTGTCGGGCCGCTGTACCCCACGCCTCGTGACTGACTGCGGACCGTCCGCGGATTCAGCGCGGGGCGCGCACGAGCGCGGGCCCTGGCATGGCGTCGCCGGTGGGCGGCACCCTCCCATGAGAAAGGGTGGCCACCGGAGGGTGTCAGTCCTGTGGATGCGTACTGTCGGCGGTCTGCTGGAAGGCCTGGGCGGTCTGTTGCGCGTGCAGTCGCTCCAGGGCGCGCAATTGGCCGTGGGCGCGTTCCAGCAAGGTGTCCAGTCGGCCCGCGTCCAGGCGTTCCTCGTCGTCGGTCAGGCCGCGCAGCGTCTCCCAGAGGGCGGCCTTGCCGGTCACGCCCGCGCGCAGGAACTCCAGCTCGACCAGCGAGGTGAGTGGGGAGCGGTGCAGCAGGCGGCCGTTGGTCTTGAACCGGCCCGCCTTCTCCGCCAGGTGGCCGGCGACGACTTTGTACCGGCGTACGGGGACGTCGAGCCGCCGCATGATCTCCAGCAGACTCGACCGGTCCTCGGCGATCTCGTCGGCGAGCGGGCCCATGTCCGACCCGAGGGCCGTGTCCTGCTCGGCCTCGGCCAGGGCCCGGGCGCGGTCGACACCCACGGTGGACCCCGCGAGGTGGTCGTTGAGGTAGATGCCGAGCAGGTCGGCACGTGTGTCCTGCGTGTGATGCCTGTCCCGCAATTCCAGCGTGCGCATGATGGGCCCCTCGTGGCCGACGGGAACGGCCGGAACCGACGGACGGCCCGGACGTCTGACGCCCACCGAGTGACCCGGCACGGCCCCACCCACACGTCACGGCCCGCACAGACGCCCCCAACAATCCCCCCACGAGTCTCACGCGGACTGCACACCCCGTTCCGAAAGCCTCGTTAGCGTTGCAAGCTGCTCGATTCCGTGTACGAACGTGACCGGGCCGCCCTCCGGCGGGCCGACGCCATGTCAATCCAGGAAGACCGCAGATGGACTACTGCTCCTCGTGTCGCCGGCATCTCAATGGCGCCCTGGTGTGTCCCGGGTGCGGCGCCTACGCCCCGGACATCGCCCCGACCACCGCCGACGGACGCACCGTTCCGGGCCCGGCCACCGTCGGCACGACGGCAGCGTGGGCACCCGAACCCGACACGTGGCCCGACGGCGGACTTCACGACGGTCTTCACGGCGCAGTTCACGAGGAGGCGGACGGCGGCCTGTACGGCGCGGGCACGGACGAGGCTCCCTACGCCGAGCCGTCCGGCCTGGAGGACGTGGCGTCGGCGCCGGAAGGGCGGGCGGCTCGGCGTCGCCAGCGGGCCCGCTGGAAGAAGAACCAGCGCCGGGCCGTGGTCGCGACCGCCGTCGCCCTCGTCGGCGGCGGCCTGACCCTGGGCACGATGGACCGGAACTCCACGAACCGGGCACAGGCGGCCACCGCCCCCGAGGTCAGCGGCCCGGGCACCGAGGAGCAGCAGACGTCGCGGGACCCCCTTCCGACCTCGACGCGACCCGACGCGCACCGCTCCTCCCCCACTCCGACCGCGCCCGCGCTCCCCCGCCAGCGGTCCGTCGCCCCGGACGAGCACGACGCGCTGTCGAACGTTCAGCCGGACTCCGCCGACCGGCCTCGTACGACCGCGAAGCCCGTACCGCAGCCGCAGGCCGACTCCCGGAGCTCCGACGGGGCGGCCGCCGGTGGCTCGACCTCCGACGGCTCTACCTCCGACGGCTCGGGCTCCGGAGGATCGGCCGACGACTCCGGTACCGCGGCGACGCCGACACCCACACCCACGGGCGGCGCCGACAGCAGCAGCAACGCCAGCGGCGACAGCGGCTCCAGCTCCAGCTCCAGCTCCAGCTCCAGCTCGGGAACGTCGCAGTCGAGCACCTCGCCGTCCGCGACCTCTCCGTCGGGCGAGATCTGCGTTCTCGTGCTCTGCCTGGGCTGACGGCACAGCACCGCGCAGGTCCTGTCGTGGCCTTCCCGGGGGGAGGAGGACACGTGATCGCCCAGGGCCTGCGCGGCCCGGCCTGTGCCCCGCCTGGCCCTCCATGCGGGGCCGATGCCGATCCAGCGTCTTTCGCGCGCGGTCCGCAGTGCCGGCGAACGCCTCCTGAGCCCGGTCGGGGGGAAGCAGGCAACCGAGGAAGTCGCCGGGGGTGGTCGTAGATCATCGACCCGCGGAGCGTCAGCTGGCGGCGGACCACGTCGTCGGTGGTGAGTGGCGGTCGGTCGGGGTTGGGGCCGATGAGGACGACGGTGGCGCCCAGGGCGGCGCGGTGCACGGCCCGGTGCAGGGCCGGTGCGCGACTGGAGGTCTCGAAGACGTAGGTGCATCCGGTGCGCCCGTCGTCGGGGGTCGCGCCGAGCCGCTGCCCCGGGCGAGCCGCAGCGGGTGCGGTTCGGTGACGTCCCGGGCCCGGATGATCAGGGCCGCGCTGACCAGGACGCGGCCCCGCGTGGTTACGCGGTCAGCAGCAGCGAGTGGGACGAGGGCCTGACCGCCGTCGCCGTACCGGTCCTCGGCCGGTCGGGCACGGTCATCGCCTCCCTCTCCGTCAGCGGCCCCAGCCACCGATTCGCGTACGAGGCCGTGGAGCGCATCGCCGCCGACCTCGCGCAGGCGGCCGGGCTCATCTCCGACCAGGGGTTCGGCCACCCGCTCAGCCCCAGCCACTGTCCCCGGGGCGGGGTGCGGTCAGGGGGTCGGGATGCCGGCCGGGCGGGCCGGGCGGTCGAAACGGACCGGCACGCCCGGTGAGTACAGCACGCTCACCGGCTCCCCCAGCGGCCCCCGCACCCCTGCCGCGGCCACCAGGTCCTCCTCGCAGTCGACCAGCTCGGCCCGGTGCAGGGGCCAGCGGGGATGGGCGTTGGGCAGGTACATCGACCGGCCGAAGAACGCGGTGTGCATCCCCCAGCGGGCAGTCAGGAAGTGCTCCAACTCCGTCGCCTCGTCGATCCGTCCACCCACCCGCACGGTGATGCGGCTGCGGGCGCCCCGCGGGCCGGGCCAGCGCCGCGAGCTGGTGTACGTGACCGTGTCGCCGTCGCTGCGAATGGCCATCCGGGACCAGACGTACGGCATCCCGAAGCCGGCCCTGCCCACCGCCACCGGCACGAGCCGGGAGGCGTCGAGTGAACGGAAGACCACACCGCGCCGCCCGTGCGCGTCGACCGAGTACAGGCGGACGTTGGTCTCGGGGAACGTCCCCAGATAGGGGACGCCGGGGAGCCGGAACCAGCCGACGCGGTGCATGCGGAAGGCGACGAGACCGACGTACGTGAACCCGCCCAGGGTGTCGGGGCGGGTCCCCGGCGGCAGCAGACCGGCCACATCGGCAGGGGCCGCGGCCCAGTGGACGAAGGTGAGGTCGAGCCAGGACTGGGTGAGCAGCGGACGGCGTATCACCCCCGGTGCGTCCGCCGAGACGGGTTCCGGAGGCGTTTCGGGGCCTGGTCGCGGTGTGCGCCTCAACACGCTCCCCTTCTGCTGGTCACCGCGAACGTGTAGCTGGGAACGGTCACCGTGCCCTCGCCTCCCGCGACACCCGGCGCGTCCCAGTCGTCCTCCTTCGATCTCGTGCGCTCGACGTGCAGGCAGAAGGCCGTCTGGGCGCCGGAGGCGGTGACCGTGTAGCGGGCGTCGGAGGCCTTGTTCGTGTCCGTGGGTACCGCGTCCACGCCGAAGCCGGGCGCGTCGCCGCCGCCGTGTTCCTGTACCTCGTCCTCGATCATCCTGGCGTACTCGCCGTCGAAGCCCCTGTCGTTGCCGTAGATGTCGCCATAACGGGAACTGCCGTCCAGCGCCGTCGTGGCGCCGCTCACCGCGCTGGTCAGCTCGTCGTCGCTCCACTCCGAGTCGTCGGCGGCGGCCATCAGCTGCAAGGTGACGAAGACGCCGACCCCGGCCATGCCGAAGAGAAGGAGCCGGGTCACGGCGAAGAAACCGTCGGGGAGTTCGGGCGCCGACGGGTTGACCGACCGGCGCCAGGCGCGGATCCGTTCCGCCTTGAGGCAGCCCATCACCACGAGCAGGCCGATCAGCACGAAGCTGAAGACCGTCGTCCCCGTCACGCTTGCCCTCTCAATCCCCCGTGGATGGCCCCAGGTTAACCGTCGGTCGGGGACGAAACGGTCGTGGATGCGCCGCCGATGGCACGGACGCCGGCTCAGCCCTGTGTCACGGGAGGTCGCCGCGCCAGTCGAAGCGGCGGCCGTCGGCCTCCCTGGGCGCGTAGAGCGCCCGGCCGCCGGGTCCGTGGCGGCCTATCTCCGTAGGCAGTGCCACGCCGTCGCGCACCTCGTCGTCGGGCCGGTCCGTCACGTCCAGGAGCAGTCCGTCCAACGGGCCGCCCACCAGCTCCACGTAGGCGCGTCCGCGCCTCGGGGCCGCGTCGTCGTGGTCCGCTCCGTACACACGGCCGCGCATGAACTCCAGCTCATCCATGACCCGAACGATCGCATCCGGCACTGACAATCGGCCCTCGCCGCCGAGTCCGGCGCCCCCCGGGGGCGGTCCCTCTTGCCGGGGCGGTCGGTCGGCAGCCCGTGGCCTGTCTCATCGCCGCGCCACCACACGCAGCGTCCGGACCGAGGGGTCGGCCGCGTCCGGGATCAGGACGCCGTGGTCGACGCCGCTGCGCAGGTAGTCGAGGACGTCGTCGGTGATCACCTCTCCGGGGGCGATGACGGGCACGCCCGGAGGGTAGGGGCTGACCATCTCCGCGGCGATCCGCCCCGCGGCCCGCTCCGCCGGCACGTGTTCCGCCTCGGCGAAGAACGCCTCACGCGGCAGTACGGCCTGCTCCAGTTCCAGGGCCGAGGGCTCGGGCAGACGGACCGGTTCCTGCCGCTCGATGGACTCGGCGCCGTCGACGAGGGCACGCAGGGCGTCGAGCAGGATCTTCTCGGTCTCGTCATCGTCGGCGTGGGTGATCGAGGCGCCGAAGCGGCAGCTGTCGGAGCCTCCGACGTCCACATGGCGGTGGTCCCGCAGCCATTCGGCCGCCTGCATGCCGCTGATGCCGAGTTGTCGTACGTCGATCACGATCTTCAGCGGGTCGAAGGCGGCGGCCAGCCCCTCCTCGACGACCTCCCGGCCCATGGGGCGCAGGCCCGGCAGGTCGCCGGCCGCGGTGCGGATGCGTCCGGCGCGCTGCAGTGCGGTGTCCAGGAGATCGTGCCCTTGTTCGACCATGTGGCGGCGCCAGCCGTCGAGGGTGGCGTACACCAGGGACGAGGCGCTGGTGGTGCCGAGCAGGTCCTCCCGTTGTTGGAGAACCTCCGGAGACACCCGGTCGTACTGGAGGTGGAAGACCGAACTCTGCTCGATGGCACCACCCATCTTGTGGACGCTGGTGACCACGAGGTCGGCTTCGGCGTCCATGCCCCAGGCGGGCAGGTCGGGGTGGAACGGGAGGTGGGCACCCCAGGCCTCGTCGACGATGAGCGGGACGTCGAACTCGTGGCACACGCGGGCGACGCCCCCGATGTCGGCGCAGGTCCCCCAGTCGGTGGGCGTGATCAGCAGCGTGCCCTTGGCGTCCGGGTGTTCCTGGAGGCGGCGGCGCACGTCGTCGGGCCCGGGCGGGTGGGCGATGTACCGCTCGGGGTCGAACCGGGGGTGCACCCAGATCGGCTCCACCCCGTTGACCACGACGGCCGCGATCACGGCCTTGTGCGCGTTTGCGGGACAGCAGCAGCTGCTCGCCGGGACCGGCCACGGCCAGCATGGCGGTCTTGACCGACGAGGAGCTGCCACAGGTGGAGAAGAACGCCCGCTCGGCGCCGACCGCGTCCGCCATCAGCTCCTGGGCCCGACTGAGCACGCCGTGGGACTGGCGTCGGTCGTCGAGGCCGTTGAGGGAGAGGACGTCCGAGCGGAACACGTCGAGCCCGACGATCTCCGCCACTCGGGGATCGACGCCGCGGCCCTGCTTGTGTCCGGGCGGACCGTAGGCCACGTCTCCCCGGCGTCGGAACGCCTCCAGCGCCTCCAGCACGGGTGCTCGCGAGTGATCCATCGTTCCTCCCGCGTCCTGCCCCGGGCCGGGAGCGGTCGCCGGCCGTCCGGGTACACGGACCGGGTTGCACGCGACCGGGTGTCGACACGCGGGGGTGTCGCAGACCGGGACGGTGGAACCCGAGGGCGGTACGCACGACAGCACCGGATGCCGAGGAGGCAGCGTGGCCCACACGCCCGACGACGTCCACGAGCGCGTTCGCGAGGAGGTCGCCGACCGGGCCGACCTGCTGTGGGAGGTGGCCCTCAGGCTGCACGCCGAGCCCGAGTACGCCTTCGCGGAGCACCGGGCGGCGGCCCTGCTGACGGGCGAGTTGGCCCAGGCCGGATTCGAGGTGGACCGCCCCGTGGCCGGCATGCCGACCGCGTTCACGGCCCGCTCCGGCCGGGGGCGACCGACCGTGGCGCTCCTGCTGGAGTACGACGCCCTGCCCGGCCTCGGGCACGCCTGCGGCCACAACCTCATCGCGGCCGCGAGCCTCGGAGCGGCGCTCGCGGCGCACGCCGTGCTGGACGACTCCTCCGGATCCGTGACGGCTGTGGGCACACCCGCCGAGGAAGGCGGAGGCGGCAAGGCCGTCGAGGTGGAGGCCGGGGTGTTCGACGACGTCGACGCGGCGCTGATGTTCCACCCCGGGGTGCACGACTGGCAGTGGGCGCCGCTGACCGCGCAGGTGCAGTACCGGGTGTCCTTCCACGGGCGCGCCGCGCATCCCACGGGCAACCCCGCCGAAGGCATCGACGCCCTGGCCGCTCTGATCGAGCTGTTCAACGTCCTGGCCGTGCTCGGCCGGCGCCTGCCGGAGGCCTCCCATGTGCAGGGCATCGTCACGCACGGTGGCACGGCCATCAACATCGTCCCGGAGTATGCGCAGGGGCTGTTCGGGCTGCGTGCGGCCACCACGGCGGCCCTGGACGACCTGGTCGGGCAGCTGCGCGACTGCGCCGAGGACGTCGCCCGCGCCACCGGCACCAGGGCCGAGGTGGTGCGTGCCACGGTCCGCTACGACCACTTCCGCGACAGCGCCGCCCTGTCCGGCCGCTTCGCCGCCCATCTCGCCCGGGCGGGCATCACCCTGACTCCGCCCGCGCCCGGCGTGTATCTCGGTTCCTCGGACATCGGCAACGTCAGTGCGCGCGTACCCGCCATCCACCCCTTCGTCGCCATCATGGACAGCGGTGGTGACCACACCCCCGAGTTCGCCGAGGCCGCTGCCTCCGAGCGGGCCCGCGGTGTGCTGCTCGCGGCGACACAGGCACTGGCGTGCACCGCCACGGACGTACTCCTGCGGCCGGATCTGCGGGACGAGGCGTGGGCGCTGCACCGGGAAACCTCGTCGGGGGTGAGCCTGTCGAAGTGCGGGAACTCGGGTGTTCCGGAAAAGTGAGGTTCCACAGGCGAGGACAAGTCATGGCTGAGCAGAAGTCGGCGCAGGAACGCTTCCCGCAGCCGCTGCGTGCGGCGGCCTCGACGCTGCAGAAGGTGCCGGGCGCCGGGATGGTGAGCAGAGCGGCCGAAGGGACGTTGGACAGGATCGGTGCCGTGTCGCCGCGCGGACGGCGGGTGGCGGTCTACACCGGGGCCGGGGTGCTGGGCGTCACCGGCCTCGTGGAGTGGCCCGTCGCGGTCGCCGGGGCGGCCGTGGCCTGGCTGACGCAGCCGCGACCCCAGGAACAGCAGGGGAGCGCGCGGGCCGAGGATGCGACCGGCACTGAGGAGATCGGGGCTTCCGAGGGCGCCGACGCCGGTGCGGGCGCCGCAAGCACCGCCGGCATCGAAGGGACCGCCGGGTCCAGGCCCGGAAACGCCGGTGGTGGCCCTACGAGCGCCCACCGTGACGTCGCGTCGCAGGCCCCCGGCGCCGGGGGCACCCAGGGAAGCAGCGAGGGCACCCCTACCGCGAGCCGGGCGTTCCCCGCCGGTGGAAGCGGCGGTGCGACGGCGCGTACAGGAAAGGCAGGCTGAGGGCGGGCGATGGGTGGACTTCTGACGCGTTCCTCAAGTGCCGTGACGGCGGCCGTCCTGGCCGGACCCCGGCTGCTCGCGCGGGGGGCACCGCCCGTGGTGGGCGTCGCTGCGGGAGCGGTCGCGGCGACCGCGCGGGCGGGTGTGCGGAGCGCGGACTACGCCGTACGGGCGGCCCGGGTCGCCCGTACGGCGCTGCCCGGCGATGCCCGCCACTGGCGGGCCGGTGCGCGGGCCCACCTCGCGTTGCGGCCGGCGTTGGCGGACGAGATCCACCGGGCCGGCGGGCTGGAGCACGTGGCGGGTCGGGTGGCGGAGGCGCTGGCCGAGCACCCGGACGTGGCGGTGGCGTACTGGGACCGCGGGCTGTCCCGGTTGGTGGTGACGGCGGTCGAGGACGCGATCGACGACGAGGTGATGGAGCGGGCGACGGAGCTCGCCGAACGGCACGGGCTGGTGCCCGCAGCCGACCCTTTGGAGGACTTCGACCACCCGGGCGACCCCGCCGCGGTGCGCACCGTGGCCACGGCCCTCGCGGCCGACCTGGTGGGCGTGGGCGCCGCGTTCACCGCGAACGCGCTGCGTCTGCCGCCCACGCCGCGGCTGGTCACGGCGGTGTCCACGATGCTGCGCGAGAACCCGGCCTTCCGGGGCTGGTTGCGCGGACGGCTCGGGAACGCCCGCCGCATGGACCTGACGCTGGCCGTCGCCAACGCGGCCGTCCACGGTGCGGGGCAGAGCCCGACCTCGCTGGTGCTCGACGGGGCGTTGCGCCTCTGTCAGTTGGCGGAGGCGGTGGCGCTGGGGACCGCGTTCGAGGTGGTGCACGACGAGCTGTGCGTGCCAAGCCGCGACAGCCTGCCCGCGGATCGGTCCGGACGGCCGCCGCTGCGCACCTCCCCGGCCCAGCAGTACGCCGTCCACGCCTCGACCGGCAGTGTGCTGGGCGCGGTGGCGGCGCTGCTCGTCAAGCACGACGTGGCCGAGGCGGCGGAGGCGGTCCTCTCGGGTTCACCGAAGGCCGCGCGGTACGGGCCCGCCGCCTTCCACGCCGTACTCGGCACGGCGCTGTCGCGGACGGGTGTGATCGTGCGCGATCCGGACCGGCTGCGGCAGCTGGAGATGGCCGGCACGGTCCTGCTGGATCCGAGTGCGCTGCGCACGCCGGGCGCCGGGGCGGACCCGTGGGCGGAGTCCGTCCTGGACGCGGCGCGTCGGGCCGGGCTGCGCGTGGTGATGGTGGAGGATCCGGCGCTGGCCGACTTCACCGGGCTGGCCGACCAGGTCATAGCCGCCGGGCGGCCGTTGAGTGAGGTGGTGCGCGAGCTGCGCGAGGAGGACGGTGGCGTCATCACCGTGGTGCGTCCGGCGTCGGGTGACGACCCCGAGGTGCTGTCCGGGCTGCTCAGCGGAGATGTGGCGATCGCTGTGTCGGACGGCGACGCTGCGGTGGCCTGGGGCGCGGACGTCCTGGCCCTGCACGGCCTGGCCGATGTGTGGCGGCTGCTGCGGGCGGTGCCGGCGGCCCGCGCGGTGGGGCGCCGGTCGCAGATCCTGGCGCGGTCCGGCGCCGCGCTGTCCGGGCTGCTCGTGGCCGTGGGCGAGTCCCGTGGGGGCCGTGGTTCGCCGCTGCCCGGGCTGCGGCACGCGCCGGTCGACGCGAGCGCGGCGGTGGCGCTGTTGTCCGGGGTGCGCGCGGCCCTGGGCGTCGCGACGGCCCACGCCCCGCACCCGCGGCCGCGGGTGGCGTGGCACGCGCTGGACCCGGAGGACGTACGCGAGCGGCTGGCGAAGGAGCGTGAGCGCGAACCCGAGCCGAGCGCGTTCGAGAAGGCGCGCGCGCGGATGCGCGCGCTGGCCGACCGGGCGGGCGACGTGTCCGCGCTGGCGCCGGCGCGGTGGACGGTGGAGCTGGCGCGGGCGGTGCGCGGCGAGTTGGACGACCCGCTCACCCCGGTCCTGGCGGTCGGCTCGGCGGCCGAGGCGATCCTCGGGTCCGTGGTGGACGCGCTGCTGGTGGTCGGCGCGCTCGACCTGAACGCGCTGGTGGGCGGTGTGCAGCGGCTGCGGGCGGAGCGGGCCCTGGCCGGGCTGCTCGCGCAGCAGAAGCAGAAGGCGCGGGTCGCCGAGGAGGAGTCGCATGACGCGTCGGTCGAGGCGCACGTCGTGGACGCCGCCAAGCTGGAGCCGGGCCACATCATCGAGCTGAAGGCCGACGACGTCGTACCGGCCGATGCCCGGCTGCTGTGGGAGGACGGTCTGGAGGTGGACGAGTCGGCGCTGACCGGCGAGTCCCTGCCGGTGCACAAGTCGATGGACGTGACGCCGTCCGCTCCCGTGGCCGAGCGCCACTGCATGGTCTTCGAGGGGACGACCGTGGTGGCGGGACGCGCCCAGGCGGTCGTCGTGGACACCGGTGAGCGCACCGAGGCGGCGCGGGCGGTCTCCCTCGCCGCGCGGACGCCGTCGGCCGCCGGGGTCCAGGCCAGGCTGCAGGAGCTCACGCGCAAGGCCCTGCCGTTGACGCTGGCGGGCGGGGCCGCGGTGACAGGTCTGTCGCTGCTGCGCGGGACGCCCGTGCGGGAGGCGGTCAGCGGTGGTGTGGCGGTGGCGGTGGCCGCCGTCCCGGAGGGGCTGCCGCTGGTGGCGACGGTGGCGCAGCTCGCGGCCGCACGTCGGCTCGGCCACCGGGGAGTCCTCGTGCGCACGCCGCGCACGCTGGAGGCGCTGGGCCGCATGGACACCATCTGCTTCGACAAGACCGGCACCCTCACCGAGAACCGGCTGCGCCTGGTCCGGGTGTCCGACGCGGACGGCACGGTCCGCAGGGCCGGTGAGCCCGAGGTCGCCGCGGTCGTACGGGCCGCCGCCCGCGCCTGTCCTCGCCTGAACGGTGACGGCGCCCGGCCGACGCACGCCACCGACGAGGCGGTCCTGGACGCCGCCGGGCCCGACGCCGACTGGACGCAGGACGAGGGCCTGCCGTTCGAGACCTCGCGGGGTTACGCCGCCGCGGTCGGGCGCGCCGGGGACGGTTCACCGGTGCTGGTGGTCAAGGGAGCGCCGGAGACCGTGCTGTCGGCCTGCACCGACCTGTCGGCCCATGCCTCCGACGCGGCGCACACGTTGGCCGGGGGCGGGCTGCGCGTCCTGGCGGTGGCCCGGCGCCCGTTGGATGAGGGCGAGGAGGCGGCGGACGTACTCGAACAGCCGCTGGAACGGCTGGAGTTCCTCGGGTTTCTGGCGTTGGCCGACGTGGCGCGCGAGACGTCCCCGGCGCTGGTCCGCGGGCTGCGCGAGGCGGGCGTACGACCGGTGGTGCTGACCGGCGACCATCCGCAGACGGCCCGTGCCATCGCCGCCGACCTGGGCTGGCCGCAGGACACGACGGTGGTCACCGGCGACGAACTGGCCGCGGCGGACCGGTCGGGGCGGTCGCGGATGCTGCGCGACGCGGACATCGTGGCGCGGGTCGCGCCCGAGCAGAAGCTCCAGGTGGTGGAGTCCATGCGGGACGCCGGCCAGGTGGTGGGCATGGTCGGCGACGGCGCCAACGACGCCGCGGCCATCCGGGCCGCCGACATCGGCGTGGGCATCAGCGCCCGGGGCTCGGCCGCCGCCCGCAATGCCGCCGACATCGTCGTCACCGGTGAGGACCTGCTGGTGCTCATCGAAGCGGTGCGGGAGGGCCGCTCCCTGTGGCACAGCGTCGCCGACGCGATCGCCATCCTGATCGGCGGCAACGCGGGCGAGGTCGCCTTCGGCATCGTCGGCACGGTGCTGTCGGGCTCCGCTCCCCTGTCCACCCGTCAGATGCTGCTGGTGAACCTGTTCACCGACCTGTTCCCGGCGATGGCGGTGGCCGTGACGCCGAAGGAGTCGGCGAACGGCGAGGAGACGCGGGCCGAAGGCACGGAGGAGCCGTTGGGTACGGCCGTTCTCGGCGAGCCGCTGATCCGTCAGATCCGGCACCGGGCCATGACGACGTGTCTCGGCGCCACTGCGGCCTGGCTGTTCGGACGGTTCACACCGGGTACGGCACGTCGCTCGACGACGATGGCCCTGTGCGCCGTGGTCGGAACCCAGCTCGCCCAGACGCTGGCCGACCGCCGCGGCAGCCGTCTGGTGCAGGTCACGTCCCTGGGGTCCGCCGCCGCGCTCGTCGCCCTCGTGCAGACGCCGGTGGCCAGCCACGCCTTCGGCTGCACACCTCTGGGCCCCCTGGCATGGGTGGGCGTGGCCACGTCGATCATCCTGGCGCTGACCGGGCAGCGGGCTCTGCCGTACGTGGAGGAGGCCATCCTGAAGCGGTGGCCCGGCGCCGCGGGGTCACCGCTCGCACTGCTGCCCGGGAGCGGCAGCAGGTGACGCGGTCACCCGGGCCGGCCGCACCAGCCGCCGGCCGGCCGACCAGTGACGAACGGTGGACGGGCCCGGGCCGTGGAGCGGGGCGCCGGCGTCCGTGGCCGCCTGCGACGCGGCGGACGCCGACGCCCTGGCCGAGGTGATCGCGGGCGTCGGTCAGGAGCTGCCGCTGCGTGGTGTCGTGCACTGCGCCGGCAGTGTGCCGGAGCGCGCTCCATTCGCATGCCCTTCAGCTTGGAGGAGCGGCGCGCCCGGGACAGCGGGCCATGCCGGCGGGGGAGCGATCATGAAGCGGTGCCCGTCGGGCGTCGGCCCACATATGGCGACCCTCCGGCGCCCCCTTCTTCTTCACGATTTCGACACCTTCTCATCATCTGATGATCACATTGTGTGTATGCTCCAGGCGCTCCATTCGCACCACCGAGGGGGGACTTCCTCATGCGTAAGCGCCATGTCATGGCCACCGCCGTCACCGCCGGGACACTCGCGGCTCTCGCCGCCGCTCCCGCGCAGGCCACCGAGTACTCGTCCGCGCTGAAGGTCAAGGGCGTCCAGTACGACGCACCCGGCAGGGACTCCAACCGGTGCGACGGCGGGAACACCAGGGAGGAGTTCCTGACGATCAAGAACTACTCCAGGACGGCGACCGTCAACCTCAAGGGTTATGTCGTCAAGGACGCCGCCGGCAACAAGTTCACCTTCGGCGCCAACCACTACCTCCAGCCCGGCGACTACGTGAAGTTGCGCGGCGGACGCGGCACGGACTCCGACGGGGGCAACGTCGTCTACCGCCAGAACTGCAACTTCATATGGAACAACGACAAGGACACGATCTACCTCTACAAGCCCAACGGCAGTCGGGCCGACGTGCACTCGTACACCAAGTCCGCCAATGATCGTGACGGCAACGGCTACATCACGTACCACGGCTGACGTACCGCCGCCGATGCGGCGCACGGCGATCGCCCCCGCCGTCGGCGGGGGCGATCGCCGTCGCGGATCACATGCTCTTCAGTTTGAGGTAGCGGCGCACCTCGGGCAGTTCCGTCAGGGCGATCATGACCAGAGCGGCGGAGACGGCTCCGACGGTGGCCCTCACTACGTTCGCGGGGATGACGATGCCTTTCTTCATGGCAGGTTCACCTCCTCTCGGGCGGCGTCGGCGAGGATGTCGGCGAGCAGGGACTCGACGAACGGCACGGAGCGCTCCACGGCCTCCCGGACCGGCTCGCTGAGGCCGACGACGACGTCCACCTCGTCGCCGTTCATACGGATCTCGGGCTCGCAGCCGACGACGAGTACACGGGGCAGGTCCCCGTCGCCCAACTGGCGGGCGAGGGCGATGACCTTGACCGGGTCCATGGCGTGCGCCTCCGGCGCGCCTTCGGCGGGCAGCGTCGCGAGGTCGGGCTCGATGACGCTGAGGGTGCCGGGCGGCTGCCCGTGCGGTGTGGCGTCCAGCAGGACGACCGTGTCGTAGCCGTCCAGCATGCGGTACGCGAGGTCCATGCCCCGGATGCCGAAGTCGGCGACGTGGACGCCGTCGGGCTGGGCGCGCCGGGCGAGGGCGGTGGCCGCCTCGGGGCCGAAGCCGTCGTCGGCCATGAACATGTTGCCGACACCCGCGACGAGCACGCGGTGGGTCGGCGTCTCGCCCTCGGGCCCGGCGAGCGGCTCGAGTTCGTCGGGGGCGAAGAAGAACCGGTGGCCGATCTGGCTCGCCGCGCCCAGGTCGCGGCCGGGGTCTCCTTCGAGGACCACGGCGATGTGCACGAGTCCCTCGAAGTCCTCCTCCACGGCGGCGACTTCGGCGATCCGCCCCGCCAGGGCGAGGTCCATGATGTCCGCCCGCCGGGACGGCTTCAGCCGCACGCGCGTGCCGGGACGGAAGGAGACGCCGTTCACCGTGCCTCCCCGCCGGCCGCACGGAACTCGCGGATGGTGCCGTGCAGGTTCATCAGGTCGTCGACCCCCAGTTTGGCGCAGCGGTCCAGGATCTCGCGCGCCCGGGGGTCGCTCGCCCGTGCCTCGGCCCGCTCCTCCTCGGTCATGCTCAGCACGCTCAGCACGAGCAGTTGGTCGATCTCGGTTCCGTCGAACAGGTCGCCCGGGCTCTCGGGAGCGACCCGGGGGAAGTCGTAGAGCGTGACCGGTGAGGACAGCACCGTGCGCGCGCGTCCGTCACCCTCGTCGGTGCCGACCAGCACCGGCCAGGTGCCCTTGTTGCGGCAGGCGGCTGCGTGGTCGCGCAGGGCCTCGGGCGGGTCGAGGAGGGAGACGAAGCGTCCGCCCTCGCTGTGCAGCACGGTGTGCGTGGAGACGAAGGCGTACGGGGCCGCGGCCTCCCGCGCGTGCCGGGCGCCGGGCGTCGGCACCGGGCAGGGCGTGCTGTTCGCGATCCGCACGGTCATCCGGCGTACGCCGTCCGCGACCGGCTCGGCCGTGACCTCGACGGTGCCGGTGAGCCGCCGCCAGCCCCGCACGAGGCTCGCCGTCCCGCCGGGCAGCTTCTCGGTGTCGGTGCCCTCGGGGATGTCGACGGCCGCGGTGCCGGGGGCGCCGGTCAGCACGACCTCGCGTTCGGTCACCTCCTGCCAGCTGACGTACCGCTCCCCCGCCACGGTCACCTCGTCGACGGGGTGACCGTCCTGGACGACGGTGCGGTCCACGACCTGGAGGAACCGCACGCGCACGGAGAGGTCGTCGGCGGGGCCCTCGTGGAGCACCTGTGTGGTCATGGTGGCCGGTTCGCCGAGCGCGTCGGCGCAGGCGGCGGGGAAGACGCCGCCGAAGGTCCAGCGTTTGGTGTTCTTCAGCGCGGACCTGCGGTAGGGCCACAGCAGGTAGCCCTCGTACAGACAGGTCCGGGTGATCTTCTCGACGTCCGAGAGGTCCGAGGCGTCTGAGGCCTCTGCGACCTCTGACATGTCCGAGGGGTCGGTGAGGGTCATGTGGTGGTGGTCCCCGAGTGGTCCGAGTGGTCCGAGTGGTGACGGGCGGTGCCGTCGAGCAGGGCGCGCACGGCGTCGTCGGGGGTGCCGAGGACGTTGCGGGCGCGGTAGGCGTCGAGGCGGTCGTAGGTGTCGCGAGACAGCCGCAGCCAGGGGCTGCCCGCGTGGTAGCGGTCGGTGAGGGAGTGCCAGAGGGCGGCCGGCAGGGCGTAGCGGGTGTCGCCGTCCGACCAGGAGATGCGGGACGCGGCGAGTCCGGGCCCGCCGGGGGTCCGGTGGAAGACGGTGCCGCTGAAGAGGAAGTCGAGCGGTACGTCGCCCTCGTCGCCGACCGCGCGCAGGTACTTGGTGACGGCCAGCTCTGTGTCGTAGGAGCACTCGACGGGGATCCGTACCGTCGTGCGGTCGTCGAAGGCCGGGACGTGGACGGTGGTGCGGGCCCAGGTGAGGGGGCGCATGCCGGTCGCCCACTGCTCGGGCGCGCCGAACAGTTCGCCGAGCGCCTCCTGGGCCTCTGGGCCGTAGCGGCGGCGGGCGACGTCGATGCGGACGACGGTGGTCAGGGCGACCGAGCCGACCGGTTGGCCGCCGGTTCTGGCGATCTCCAGGTCGAAGCGGAGGGTGGGCAGCGCCGCGAAGGGCTCCTCCCCCACTCCGGTGACGGCGAACGCCAGGACCGGCGCCACCGGAGCGGACAGCGTGGGGGACGCCGTCATGCGGGCGGCAGGTTCGGCATGTCCCGGTCGACCGGGTTGCGGTGCCGGGCGTTGATGCCGGTGGAGCGGCGCGCCGTGGAGCGGTCGTCCCTGCGGTGTCCCGGCTGGCGCTTGATCAGGCCCTTGTGGTTGCCGCGCCGTACGCCCGCGACGTGCGCGGGCTTGTCGGGCTCGACGTCGGGTTTGCCTACGGTGATGCCCATGACGCCTCCTCGGTGGTGATAGGGGTGGCTACGGTGAGGGAGTGGCTGCGGTGAAGGGGGCGGCTTCGGTCGGTTCGGTGAGTTCACGGAAGAAGTCCTCGACCCGCTGCCACACCTCGGAGCCGCCGTCCAGACCCTTCCAGTGTGCGCGCACGACGGCGACCAGGCGGTAGCAGTCGTCGAGCGGGACGAGCCAGTGCTCGGCGGCCCCGCGGGCCCGGTGCACCAGCAGCGCGGTCACGTCGGTGACGTGCTCCGACAGGTCGGGGTGGCCCTGTTCGACCTCCCGCCAGCTGTCCGCGGGAGCGATGGCGCGCAGCGCGCCCAGCGGGCTCGGGTAGGCCGCGGTGACCTCGCCGGTCTCCGCCGATCGGGTGAAGAAGGCGAGGGAGACGGGGACACCGAGACCCGCCCAGACGGCGTCGTCGATGCGGAAGCCGTCGAGCCTGCGCCGCTCCCGGGGCAGCAGTCGGTAGCCGCCGGCCGAGGTCGCGCCGTGGTCGAACAGCACGGCGCAGGCGCGGCAGGCGCACGAGACGGTGCCACTGGCCGGCTGGAGCACATGGCGGTGCGGGTGCCCGGTCGGCAGCGGCTGGGCGCACAGGTCGCACCGCTCCTCACGGGCGCCGTGTCCGTCGGCCCGGGACGCCTGCCGGGCCACGCGTCGCAGCCCGCTCATCCGCAGGCTCCTCCGCCGACGGGCATGCGGTCGCGGAACAGCGCGTCCACGGGGATCAGCGCCCCGTCGGCCTGGCCGCCCTCCATCCGTACGTCCTCGATCTCCGGTGCCCGCGCGGCCAGCGCCTCCCGTACGGCCTGCTCGGCGCCCGCCGCACCGCAGCCGCTCTGCTGGATCCGGACCCGTACGGCGGAGCCGGACAGTTCCAGCAGCTCCGGCGTGCCGCCGGGCAGGGCCGCGAGGGCCTGGCGCACCCGGGTCTCGACCGGAACGGGGTGCAGGTCGTGGACGAGGAGGAGGTGGCCGACGAGTTCGTCGGCGGCCAGCCGTTCCAGCAGGTCGGGGTGGTCCGCCAGGTGGGCGGTGATCCGGCCCAGGCACTGCCCGTACAGCCCGACGAGTGTCTCGACGGTCTCGGCGGCCCGTCTCGCGGCGAGGCCGTCCGGCAGGGCGTCCAGGCCGGACAGCCGCTCCTCGGCCAGCGCCACCTGGCCGCGCGCGTGGGAGTCCTCCCAGGGTTCCCAGGTCATCGTCGGGACGCCCTAGCCCGCGAGGGTGCCGAAGGTCGGCGAGTGGGACTGGGTGAGGGTGCGGCCGCCGCCGAGGTACATGTGGACACCGCACGGCAGGCAGGGGTCGAAGCTGCGGACGGTGCGCATGATGTCGATGCCCTTGAAGTTCTCCGGCCCGTTCTCCTCGAAGATCGGGCAGCCCTGCACGGCGTCCTCGTACGGGCCGGGCGTGCCGTAGAAGTCGCGGGGGCTGGCGTTCCACGGGGTCGGCGGGTACGGGTGGTAGTTGGCGATCTTGCCGTCTCGGATCACCATGTGGTGGCTGAGCACACCGCGCACGGCCTCGTGGAATCCGCAGCCGATGGCGTCCTTGGGCACCTTGAAGTCCTGGAAGGTCTTGGTGACGCCGGAACGGACCTCGTTCAGGGCCTGGTCGACGAAGTGGAGGGCCATGCCCGCCGCGTAGGCGACGAAGTACATGCGGGCCCGGTTGCGCTCGATGGTGTTGGGGAACGGCGGGGGCGTCCACTCCAGGCGGACCTCCGGTGACGACGGCGTCTTCGGCAGGTCGATCTGGACGCTGTGCCCGGTCGAGCGCACGTACGGCGTGTTGACCTTCCCGGCGAGGGCGGTGGCCCAGAGGCGGGCGATGGGACCGCCGCCGGTGTCCAGGGCGAGGAAGTCGTTGGTGCGCTTGTCGAACCAGCGCGGGCTCATCACCCAGCTGTAGTTGCCGCCGTCCAGGTCACGCTTCTGCGGTGCGGGCAGGGTGGTCTGGTTCCAGGGGTGGCGCTTGTCGACCGGGTTGCCCAGTGGGTCCTTGTCGACGAAGGTCTCCTCGCCGGTCCAGTCCTCGTAGTACGAGCTGCCGAGCAGGATGCGCATGCCGAGGTTGATGTCGACCAGGTCCGTGGTGACGAGCTGGTTGTCGACCACGATGCCCGGAGTGACGAACATGCGGTTGCCCCACTCGTTCATCTTCTTGTAGTCGTAGTCGACGATCTCCGGGTCCTGGAAGGCGCCCCAGCAGCCGAGCATCGTGCGGCGCCTGCCGACCTCCTGGTAGCCCGGCAGGGCCTCGTAGAAGAAGTCGAAGACGTCGTCGTTCATGGCGACGGCGCGCTTGACGAAGTCCAGACAGCGGGTCAGGCGAACCAGGTAGTCCGTGAAGAGCTGGGGCGTGGCGACCGTGCCGACACCGCCCGGGTAGAGCGTGGAGGGGTGTACGTGGCGGCCCTCCATGAGGCAGATCATCTCGCGCGTGAGGCGGCTCATGACCAGTGCCTCTTTGTACGTGGCCCCCTCGAAGGGGTTGTACGAGCTCATGATGTCGCCGATGGTGCGGTGGCCGTGCTGGTCGCCGCGCGGCGCCGGGGTGCGCTCGGCCCGCTCCCACACCCCCGGGTTGGTCTCCTTGACCATGCGTTCGCAGTAGTCGACGAAGACCATGTTGTCCTGGAAGATCGTGTGGTCGAACATGTACTCGGCGGCCTCGCCGAGGTTGATGATCCACTCCGCGAGCGGCGGTGGCTTCACGCCGTAGGCCATGTTCTGCGCGTACACCGAGCAGGTGGCGTGGTTGTCCCCGCAGATGCCGCAGATGCGGCTGGTGATGAAGTGGGCGTCGCGCGGGTCCTTGCCCTTCATGAAGACGCTGTAGCCACGGAAGATCGACGAGGTGCTCTTGCACTCGACGACCTCCCGGGCGTTGAAGTCGATCTTCGTGTAGATGCCCAGGTTGCCGACGATCCGGGTGATGGGATCAAACGCTACGTCGGTGAGGGTGCGCTGCTCCGCGGGCGCGGCCTGGCTCGTCGTCACTGGACGGTTTCCTTTCACACAAGGGTCAGGCGTGGGGTGATGGGGTCAGGTCACTTGCCGGGCCAGCGCGGCGCGAAGCCGGAGGTGAGCTCGGTGCGGTTGTGACGCCACTTGGGCTCTTTGTTGACCGAACGGTTGGTGATGGCGCGCAGCGTGCGCACCAGCGGGCCGTAGGTGGAGGAGGCGAGGGCGGAGGAGACGCTGGCGCCGGGCGGCTCGTCCATGAACGGCATGAACTTGTCGGGGAAGCCCGGCATGGTGCAGCCGATGCAGATGCCGCCGACGTTGGGGCAGCCGCCGATGCCGTCCATCCAGCCCCGCTTGGTGACGTTGCAGTTGACCACGGGGCCCCAACAGCCGATCTTCACCTGGCACTTGGGCGAGTTGTAGTCCTTGGCGAAGTCACCCTGCTCGTAGTACGCGGCACGGTCGCAGCCCTCGTGCACGGTCTTGCCGAACAGCCAGGTGGGACGCAGCTGTTCGTCGAGCGGGATCGGCGGGGCCATCCCGGCGGCCTGGTAGAGCAGCCAGGTCACGGTCTCCATGAAGTTGTCGGGCTGGACCGGACAGCCGGGCACGTTGACGATGGGCAGCCCGCCGGCCGAACGGAAGTCCCAGCCGAGGTAGTCGGCGAGGCCCATGCAGCCGGTGGGGTTGCCCGCCATGGCGTGGATACCGCCGTACGTGGCACAGGTGCCGACCGCGATGACGGCGAAGGCGCCGGGAGCGAGCCGGTCGATCCAGGTGTTCAGGGTGATGGGCTCGCCCGTGCGGCGGTCGTTGCCCATCGAGGTCCAGTAGCCCTCGCCATTGATGCGCTCGTTGGGGATGGAGCCCTCCACGACGAGGACGTACGGGGCGCCGAGTTCACCGTCGGCGGCCTGGTGGAAGGGCCGGGTGAAATCGTCGGCGCTGTCGTACGAGAGCACCTTGTTGTGCAGTACGACCTTGGGCAGGCCCGGAATGGCGCCGAGGACGACGTCCTCCAGACTGGGCAGCGATGCGGCGGTGACCGAGATGGTGTCGCCGTCGCAGCTCATGCCCTCCGAGGTCCACAGGATGTGAACTTCCTCCACGGCCGCGGGGGCCTGGGTGTCGGTGCTCATGGGATCCCTTCCTTGCGGCGTCCCCCGCAGCAGGCTGACATAGCACGCAATCACGCACCATTCGGACACTCCGTTCGGAGGTGGTCCGGTGTCCCGTTCGGCCGACGCTTGCGGACGAAGGCGGAGCGCAGGGCGTGGTAGGGGGCGGCCGGGTCGTCGAAGACGGCACGCATGCGCTCCAGCTCTGCGGCGCGGTAGGCGCGCAGGGGGCGTACGGCCTCATCGCGCTCGCGTGCGGCCTTCTTGGCGCCGAGTCGGGCGGGAAGGCTCGCGGAACGGGCCAGGCGGTCGGCCATTCGGGTGATCGCGCCCGCGAACTCGGTGGGTGCGCAGTCGATGACCTGGTCCACCAGGCCGAGCGAGTGGGCCGAGGCCGCGCTGAGCGGCAGGGCGTCCTCGGTGAGGCGGGCGGCGACCACCGGGCCGACCTTGCGGGGCAGGGTGTAGGTCCAGTACTCGGAGCCGTACAGGCCCATCAGGCGGTAGTGCGGATTGAGGACGGCGCCCCGGCGGCACCACACCTCGTCCGCGGCGAGGGCCAGCATCGCGCCTCCCGCTGCCGCGTTACCGGGCAGGGCGGCGATCACCAGGCGGTCGGTGGTGGTGAGGATTTCCTCGACCAGGTCGTCGATGGCCTCGATGTTGGCCAGGGATTCGGCGGCGGGGTCGGGGGCGGCTTCGATGGTGTTGAGGTGGATGCCGTTGGAGAAGAAGTCTCTTTTGGCGCCGAGGAGGATCACGTCCGTCGGGCGGGTGCGGGCGTGGCGGTAGGCGGTGAGGAGTCTGCGGCACTGGGCTGTGCTCATGGCGCCGCCGGGGAAGCGGAAGGTGAGGTGGCCGACTGTGCCTTGTTCCTCGTAGTGGATGTCGGAGTAGCTTCCGCATGAGGGAATTCGGGTGCGGGTTGCGGGGGGCTGGTCGCGCCCACGCGGCGGAGCCGCACATGTCACAGCCCCGCGCCCCTCAAGTGCCGACTTCGCCGGCAACTTGAATGTCGCCGGGCCCCCGGGGAGGCGTTTCGTTCTCAGTTCCGGGATCCATACCGCGCCGTCCGTTGTGGCTCGGCAGATTGCTCCGTTGTGGGTGGCCAGGAGTTCGCCCGGGGTGCCTTTGAGGTGGGGTTCGGGGTGGCCGCCGTGGAGGTACCAGTCGGCGCCCAGGAAGGTGTCCAGGACGCCCGGCTGGGAGTCGGCTGCGCGGAGTTTGCGGAGGACCGTGGTGGTGGGGTCCGTGTGCCAGTCGATGCGGCGTTCCGCCTGGGTCAGGTACGGCTGCCAGGTGTGCGTGGGGGGTGTGACGGGGGTGAAGGTGCCGGAGGCGAAGCGCTCGACGGCCAGCAGGACCGCTCGTACGGCGGCGTCGGCCAGCTCACCCCGGTAGAGGTCGCTCTTGCCGACGTCCGGGGGGATGGTGAAGTCCGCCGACGCCCAGACCGGTCCCGCGTCCATCTCGGCGACCGCCTGGAGGACCGTCACGCCCCAGCGGTCGCGGCCTTCCTGGACGGCTCGGTCGAGGGAGGACGGGCCGCGGTCGCCGGGTGGGCCAGGGTGGACGATCAGGCAGGGATACGCCGACCAGACCTCTTCCGGGACGGCGGTCGTCAGCATGGGGGCGATCAGGAGGTCGGGCGCGTGGTGGCGCACCGCGTCGGTGAGTCGCCGGTCGTCCCCGAAGGCCAGTTCCACGGCGACCGGGTGCCCCACATCGCGCAGTTCCGCGTGGACCCGCTGGGTGAGGCTGTTGAAGGCGCTGGCAAGAAGCAGAATCCGCATCACGCGGTGATGCTGCCCGTAGACCGCGGTACGGGGCGCGAGGCGCGCCCCCGGGGATCGCGGGCTTGGGCCGGGCGGGGGAAAACACCTGCCGTCCGCGTTGGCGTGCGGCTGTGGCGCTGTGGCCGTGCCTACCGTGGCCGACCATGCACGAGCTGTCGATCGCTGCCGCCGTCGTGGAGAGCGCCGAGGAGGTCGCCCGGGAACACGGGGCGGACGCGGTGGCGGGCGTGACGCTGCGGATCGGCGAACTGGCCGGTGTGGTCCCGGACGCACTGCGCTTCTCCTTCTCACTGGTCGCCGAGGGCACCGCACTGCACGGCGCGGAACTGGTCATCGAAGAGGTGCCGGCCCGCGCCCGGTGCGGCGGCTGCGACGCGCGCTTCGACGTGGGCTCGCCGCCCGCGCTGTGGTGCCCGCACTGCGACACCGCGGCGGCCGAGCTGCTGACCGGGCGGGAACTGGAACTGGCGGAGGTACGAATGGCAGGGAGCCCGTGATGTGCCGCAGCGTCGACGTACGGACGGCCGTACTGGCCAAGAACGACGGTCTGGCGGCGCAGCTCCGCGCCGACCTGGCGAAGCGGCGGGTGACCGCCGTCAATCTGCTCTCCAGTCCGGGCAGTGGCAAGACCGCGCTGCTCGAACTGGTGCTGCGCCGGTCCCTGGAGCGTGGCGTGGCCGTCGCCGCTCTCACCGCGGACCTGGCCACGGAGAACGACGCCCGTCGCCTCGCGCGCTCCGGAGCGCCCGTGAAGCAGGTGCTGACCGGCGGGCTGTGCCATCTGGAGTCGGCGCAAGTGCGCGGGCTCCTCGAGGGCTGGCTGCCGGACGCGACCCGGCTGCTGTTCGTGGAGAACGTGGGGAACCTGGTCTGCCCCGCCTCCTACGACCTGGGCGAGACGCTGCGCGTGACGCTCATGTCGGTGACGGAGGGCGAGGACAAGCCGCTGAAGTACCCGACCGCCTTCGGAGCCGCCCAGCTCGTGGTGCTGACGAAGACGGACCTCGCCGACGCCGTCGGCTTCGACGGGGTCGCCTTCACGGAGGCCGTGGAGCGCGTCAACCCGGGAGTGGAGATCCTGCACACCTCGGCCCGTGACGGGCAGGGCGTCAACCTCCTCCTCGACCGCGTCCTCGCCGTGGCGGACGGAGACGCACCGCACGTCCCGCTGCTGGCGGCGGACCATCTGCGCGCGCACGGCCATGATCACGGGTCCGGTCACGCCCATGACCACGACCACGGGCACCCCTCGTCCCAGCCCACCACCGCGTGACCGCCACGACGGCGACCGCGCAGGGCGCGGAACGGCGGCGGGTGACCGTGCGCGGGACTGTGCAGGGCGTGGGGTTCCGGCCCTTCGTGCACCGGCTGGCCGGGGAGTTGGGCCTCGCGGGGCACGTCCGCAACGGTGCGGAGGGCGTGGTCGCCGAGGTGGAGGGCGCCCCCGAGACCGTGGCCGAATTCTGCCGGGCCCTGACCGAGCGGCCGCCGCCTCTGGCCGACGTCCAGGAGGTGGCGTACGAGACCGTTCCGGTCGTCGGTGCGGCCGGTTTCGTCATCCAGTCCTCCGAGGGCGACGGCCCGGGCCGCACGCTCATCCCGCCGGACACCGCCACCTGTGAGGACTGTCTGCGGGAGCTGGCGGACCCGGCGGACCGGCGGCACCGGCACCCCTTCATCACGTGCACGCACTGCGGCCCCCGCTTCACCATCTCCACCGCTCTCCCCTACGACCGGGCGACGACCACCATGGCCGTCTTCCCGCTGTGCACGGCGTGCGCCACCGAGTACGCGGACCCGGCCGACCGGCGCTTCCACGCGCAGCCGGTGGCCTGCCACGACTGCGGGCCCCGGCTGCGACTCACCGTCCCCGGCAGCCGTCCGTACGACGGTGAGGTGGCGCTGGCGGAGGCGCGGCGACTGCTGGCGAGGGGCGCTGTGCTGGCCGTCAAGGGGCTCGGGGGCTACCACCTGGCCTGTGACGCCGGTGACGAGCGGGCCGTTGCCGCTCTGCGCTCGCGCAAGGAGCGCGGCGGCAAGCCATTTGCCGTGATGTGCGCGGACCTGGCGGGGGCGGAGCGGCTGGCCCACATCGGTGCGGAAGACCGGGCGGTGCTGACGAGCCGTCGGCGGCCGATCGTGCTGCTGCGCCGGCGCGAGGGGGCCGACGGGCTCGCCGAAGGGGTGTGTCCGGGCAGTCCGGACGTCGGCGTGATGCTGCCGTACACCCCGTTGCACCGGCTGCTGTTCGGGCTGCCGGGCGATCCGCCGGGCCCGCGGGTGCTGGTGATGACCAGCGGGAACCGTTCCGGGGAGCCGATCGTCAGCGACGACGCCGAGGCGGTGGAGCGGCTCGCCGGGATCGCCGACGCCTGGCTGGGCCACGACCGGGTCATCGAGGCGCCCTGTGACGACTCCGTGGTGCGCGTGCGGCCGGACGGGGGCGGCGAGGTCGTACTGCGCCGGTCGCGCGGGCATGTTCCGGAGCCGCTCGCGCTGCCCGTTCCCGTCGCTCCGGCCCTCGCGGTGGGCGGTGACCTGAAGAACGCCCTGTGCCTGGGGGCCGAGGACCGTGCCTGGTTCTCCCCGCACATCGGTGACATGGGCGACCTGGCCACCGTACGGGCCTTCGAGCGCGCGGCGGGGCGGCTGCGGACGCTGACGGGGATCGAGCACGGGCTGCTGGCAGCCGATCGGCATCCGGGGTACCACTCGGCCCGCTGGGCGCGGCGGGCCTCGGAGTCGGATGGGCTTGCGCTGCGGCTGGTGCAGCATCACCACGCTCATGTCGCGTCCGTCATGGCCGAGCACGGGCTGGACGGTGGCGCGCGCGTCGTCGGCGTCGCCTTCGACGGCACCGGGTACGGCGACGACGGGGCGGTGTGGGGCGGGGAGGTGCTGGTCGGTGGCTACGCCGGCTTCCACCGCTTCGCCCATCTGCGGTACGCGCCGCTGCCCGGCGGTGACGCGGGCGTGGCCAACCCGTGCCGGATGGCGCTGGCGCGGTTGAGTGCGGCGGGGTTGCCCTGGGATGCCGACCTGCCCTGCGTCGCGGCATGCACGGCTCAGGAACTGCGATTGCTGGAGCAGCAGTTGGCGCGTGGGACGGCCTGTGTGCCGACCTCGTCCATGGGGCGGCTCTTCGACGCGGTCTCCTCGCTGGTGGGGATCTGCCATCGGGCCCGCTATGAGGCGCAGGCCGCGATCGAGCTGGAGGCGGCCGCGGTGCTCGCCTGGCCGGAGGAGACCGGGGCGTACGCCTTCGCCGCCGGCCTGGATCCGAGGCCGGTGCTGGGCGCGATCGTCGCCGATCTACGGCGCGGGGTGCCCGTCCCGGTGATCTCCGCCCGATTCCACCGCGGGGTCGCGGCGGCCGTGGCGGACGTCTGCCGGCTCGCCCGCCGTGAGACGGGGGCGGAGGTGGCGGCGCTGTCGGGCGGGGTGTTCGCCAACGCTCTGCTCGACGCCGCGTGTGCCGCGCTGCTCGCGGCGGACGGGTTCACGGTGCTCCGCCATCGGCGGGTGCCGCCCAACGACGGTGGTCTCGCGCTCGGCCAGCTGGTCATGGGCGCGTGGACAGATCGTTCCGAACGACAAGGAGGACGCTGATGTGCTTGGCGGTACCCGGCCGTGTGGTCGGGATCGAAGACCGGGACGGCACGCCCATGGCGCGGGTCGACTTCGGCGGCGTGGTCAAAGAGGTGTGCCTCGCCTACGTCCCTAAGGCCCAGGTGGGCGAGTACGTCATCGTCCACGTCGGTTTCGCGTTGCAGCGGCTGGACGAGGAGTCGGCTCGCTCCTCGCTGGAGCTGTTCGAGCAACTAGGTCTGCTGGAGGAGGAGTTCGGCGACGCGTGGGCGCGCGCCGAGGCGGAGGGGACTGCCCCCGAGCCCGCCGGTGAGGAGGGCGTGCGATGAAGTACATCGAGGAGTTCAACGACCCGGAGCTGGCCCGGCGGCTGCTGGACGAGATCCACGCCACGGTCACCCGCCCCTGGGCGATGATGGAGGTCTGCGGCGGGCAGACCCACTCCATCATCCGGCACGGCATCGACCAACTCCTCCCGGACGAGGTCGAGTTGATCCACGGGCCGGGTTGTCCGGTGTGTGTGACACCGCTGGAGATGATCGACAAGGCGCTGGCGATCGCGGCCCGCCCGAACGTCGTGTTCTGCTCCTTCGGCGACATGCTGCGCGTGCCCGGCACCGGCCGTGACCTGTTCCGGGTCAAGGGCGAGGGCGGTGACGTACGGGTGGTGTACTCGCCGCTCGACGCCCTGGAGATCGCGCGCCGCGAGCCGGACAAGGAGGTCGTGTTCTTCGGCATCGGCTTCGAGACGACGGCCCCGGCCAACGCGATGACCGTCCACGAGGCCCGTCGGCTCGGCATCCGCAACTTCAGCCTGCTGGTGTCGCACGTACGCGTTCCGCCGGCGGTAGAGGCGATCATGACGGCGCCCGAGTGCCGGGTCCAGGCTTTCCTGGCGGCCGGCCACGTGTGCAGCGTGATGGGCACCGCCGAGTACCCGGAGCTGGCCGAGCGCCACCGGGTGCCGATCGTGGTGACCGGCTTCGAGCCGCTGGACATCCTGGAGGGCGTGCGCCGTACGGTCCGGCAGCTGGAGCGCGGCGAGCACCGGGTGGAGAACGCCTATCCGCGCGCGGTGCGCGAGGCGGGCAATCCTGCCGCGCTGCGCATGATCGAGGAGGTCTTCGAGGTCACCGACCGGGCCTGGCGCGGCATCGGCGTGATCCCGGACAGCGGCTGGCGGCTGTCCGAGGCCTTCCGGGAGTACGACGCCGAACACCGCTTCGACGTCGGCGACGTGAGGACGGTCGAGTCCCCCGAGTGCCGCAGCGGCGAGGTGCTGCAGGGGCTGATCAAGCCCAACGAGTGCCCCGCCTTCGGCACGACCTGCACGCCACGCACCCCGCTCGGCGCCACGATGGTCTCCAGCGAGGGTGCCTGCGCGGCGTACTACCTGTACCGGCGACTGGAGGTGGCCCCCGTTGGCTGACACGGATACGGTCGTCGACCCCGCGAACTGGTCCTGCCCCGCTCCCCTGCGCGACCATCCGGTGGTCGTGATGGGCCACGGGGGCGGCGGCGCGCTCTCCGGCGAACTGACGCAGCACCTGTTCGCGGCGGCGTACGGCAACGAGACACTCGCCGCGCTCACCGACTCCGCCGCCGTCGAACTGGGCGGCGCCCGCCTGGCGTTCTCCACCGACTCCTATGTCGTACGCCCGCTGTTCTTCCCCGGCGGCAGCATCGGCGACCTGGCCGTCAACGGCACGGTCAACGACCTGGCGATGAGCGGCGCCCGGGCCGCCTATCTGTCGACGGCCTTCATCCTGGAGGAGGGCGTCGAACTGGACGTGGTGGGCCGGGTCGCCCAGGCGGTGGGCGCGGCCGCCTCCGCCGCCGGGGTGACGGTGGCGACCGGGGACACCAAGGTCGTCGAGGCGGGCCACGGCGACGGCGTGTACGTCAACACGTCCGGCATCGGCCTGATCCCGGCCGGTGTCGACATCCGTCCGCAGCGGGCGACGCCGGGTGACGTGGTGATCGTCAGCGGGCCGATCGGGGCGCACGGGGTGGCGGTGCTGAGCGTGCGCGAGGGACTGGGGTTCGGCTCCGACGTCGTCAGCGACACCGCGCCGCTGGGTGGGCTGGTGGCCGCGATGCTGGACGTCACGCCGGACGTGCATGTGCTGCGCGATCCGACGCGGGGCGGGCTCGGGACCTCGCTGTGCGAGATCGCCGCCGCGTCCGGCACGGGTGTCGTGCTCACGGAGAGCGCGGTCCCGGTGCCCGACTCGGTGGCCGCGGCCTGCGGTTTCCTCGGGCTCGACCCGCTGTATGTCGCCAACGAGGGGCGCCTGGTGGCCTTCGTACCGCCCGAGCATGCCGACGCCGTCCTCGCGGCGATGCACGCCCACCCGCAGGGCGCGGGCGCCGCCGTCATCGGTACGTGTGTGGCCGACCATCCGGGCATGGTCGTCGCCCGGACCGGCCTCGGCGGCACCCGGGTCGTGGACCTGCCTCTCGGTGAGCAACTGCCGCGCATCTGCTGAGCGGTGCGGACGAGGCCGTGCGGCCGACGGGGAGAGGTGTCCCGGTCGCCGCACGGCTTCGTCCCTGCTTCGGGGAGGTCGCCGGCCGGACCGTGCGGTTGCGGCCTGCCCGCCTCAGCCCTCGTCGCCCGCTGCATGGGCGTCTTTCGCTCGTTTCCACCGCCACAGCGCCCAACTCCGGTGGTCGTCGTCGAATCCGGGGCCGAGGGGGCCGACCCGGCCGATGGCCTCTTCGGTGCGCGGGTCGTCGCGTCGCGCGAGGCCGTAGGCGGCCTCCAAGCGTACGAGTTGGTCGTCCTCGTCCAGCAACGCGGCCAACGCGTCGGCTGTGGGGGGCGAGTGGTCGTGGGATGCGGCCAGTGCCGCCGCGGTGGCCGCGCGCACGGCGGGATCCGGGTCCCGCGCCAGCGACAGCACTGCCTGGGTCAGCTCCGGCGTGGGGGTGTCGCACGTGGCGGCGACCGCGCACGCGCTGCTCCGTACGCCCGGGTCCGGGTCCCGTATGAGGGTGAGCAACGCGGTCCGGGCCTCAGGGGTGAGCGAGGTGCCGCGGGTGGGGAGGATGTACGGCACTTCGCGGCGCACTCGGGGGTCCGGGTGGTCCGCGTGGCGGAGAGCGGTCGCTTCCAGGCCGGGGTGGTCGTGCTTGGTGAACGTGTCGAACAGCCTGGCGAGGACCGCGCCGTCCGTTTCCTCGGCCGCCCAGGTGGCGATGAGCTCGCAGTCCGCCTTCGCGAACCGGCCGCGGTCCGGCGGGGTGACCGACCTGACCCACAGGAACCACGCCACGAGAAGGCGACGGGCCGGGTCGGGGTGGTGGCGGTGGGCCGTCACGGCCGACCAGGTCTCCCTGCTCGGGCGCTGGCCCAGTACGGACCAGGCCGCCGACCAGTCCACGTGGTCCTCGTACGGCTGCGCGAGAGCGCGGGCGATGATTTCGTCCACGGGGGTCAGGACGCGGAAAGCCCACTCCAGGACGGTCAGAACGGCACCGTGTCCGGCACGAACGGTGAGTCCGCCGAGGGACACCTCGTCGACGTGGTCACACTCGTCGTCCTCGACCCGGACCGTCACGGCGGGGCCCTGCGCGCCGGTCCTGCGCCGCAGCTCCTCGGCCGCGCCCGTCTCGTACCAGCTCCGGGCCAGGTCGAGGAGCCGCTCACGGTCGGCCTGGGCGATCCGCAGCCGGGGCTCCTTGCCCAGCACCGCCGAGACGATCGCCGGGGAGCCGCCGTCGACGGCACGCCACAGCGGGGTCGTCCCGTCCGGCAGTACTCGGTCGGGGTCGGCGCCGCCCTCCACCAACGCGGCGGCGACCGGCTGGTCGTAGGAGGCCACGGCCACGCACAGCACCGGCAGTCCGTCGCCGTCGTCCGTGTCCGGGTCCGCACCGGATTCCAGCAGGTTCCGTACCTCGTCGGCGTCCCCCGCCCGGACCGCCGACACGAGCCGGCCGGCCGCTGCGACTTCTCCCATACCACCCCTTGTGCCGTGTCGAGTGCCCTTGCCTACAACAGATCACATCACTCGATGATCTGTCAGATGGATTCCTGGGCCAGGGCGGGTCCGGTCAGGCCGTCAGCGCTTCTACGCGGCGCACCACCCCACGGCAGAACACGCCGATGCCGTCGGGGTCGTCGATGAACTGGTTCGGCTTGACGCAGAACGTCGTGAAGCCCTGTGCCAGTTGTTCGGAATGCCCGCGAGGGCCGCGCCGAGGTCGGCCGTGGAGTGGTCGTCGGGGAAGGTGGCCCGGGCGCCGCCGATCATCTCCAGTTCGGTGACGTCCCGGCCGGCCGCTGCCATCGCGTTCTTGAGCAGGTGCATGTCCTGTGGGCTCGGGCGGCCCAGGGGGTGGAAGCCGTGGCCGTACCGGACGAGCCGGCGCAGGACGGAGCCGTGCAGGCGCTGCCCGCCGAACCAGAGGCGCGGGCCCTCGGGGCGGTACGCCTTGGGTTCGAAGTAGACGGTGGCGGACGAGATGCGCCTCCTGATCCCGGACCGGGAACCGCGCCGCGACCTGTACGACCTGGTGCGAGCGTACCCGGCCCGCCAGGGCAAGGGCCTGCGGCCACGCTCACGGTCGCGGCCTGCGTGGCCTTCGGCGGACGTGCCCAGGACGCCGCCCGCGGCGCGGCGATGCTGGAGCTGTTCCACAACGCCTTCCTCGTCCACGACGACATCGCGGACGAGTCCACGCACCGCCGCGGGCTGCCCACGCTCCACACGGCGCACAGCGCGGGACTCGCGGTGACCGTGGGCGACGCGCTGAACTTGCTCGCCGTCGACACGCTGGTGTCGAACCTGACCACGCTCGGCCTGGCCCGCACCCTCGGCCTGATCCGGGAGACGCTGCACATGTGCCGGGAGAGCGTCGAGGGCCAGGCCATCGAACTGGGCTGGATCCGGCACCACGAGGTGCCCGCCGACGACACGGCGTACCTCACGATGAGCAGCAAGAAGACCGGCTGGTACACCTGCATCAGCCCCTGCCGGATCGGCGCCGTGTGCGCCGGCGTCACCGACCCGGCCGTGCTCGACCGGTTCGACGAGGCGTTCCGGCTGATCGGCATCGCCTCCCAGATCCAGGACGACGTCCTCAACCTCGTCGGCGACGAGGCCCTCTACGGCAAGGAGGTCCTCGGCGACCTCTGGGAGGGCAAACACCGCCGGCCTCCCTCTGACGTGGCTGCGGTCGGCCGCCGCCCGGGTGTCGGACACCTTCGAGGGCGAGTGGTCCCGCCGACCGTCACCGCGGCGGATGATTTGCCGCAGTTGGAGAGCGGCAGATACCTGTACCAGGGCGTCCTGCTAGGGGCGTGGCAGGCGTGCTGTCTGCTGCTGGTGGCCGGGGCGCGTTCGCCCGAGTGAGCGTCTCGAGTGGTGGGATCGGTGTGGCTGTTTGACGGTGGATCACGTCAAGACCGGGTCCGTTCAGCTGACGCCATGTCGGCTGCCCGGCCATGACGGAAGGACTACCCATGCGT
>NZ_JBWKCC010000047.1:0-50972 GCF_056436655.1 Streptomyces sp. NPDC043427
GATTGAGACGTCAGACATCTCGGTCAACAGCCCGGGGGCCTCGCTCGTTGCGGCTCGCGGACCGTCACCTGATCGGTGGCCACCTCGAAGAAGCTGAGTGATCGGAAAACTGAGGGCCTTCGAGGCTGTCGAGCGTCATGGCCTCGATCAGGGTCAGGGCTTCGTCGATCTCGTCTTCGCCCAGCTGCACCGGCGCGGGGAACACCTCGGCAGGGTCGCGGACCTCATCCGGCCACAAAAGCCCGTGCATCGCGATCACCTGCCCGCGGACCCTGAGCAGACCGAGCCGCTCCCGGCCGTGCCACGCGGACCGGACGACCGCGACCCGGGACGCCCGCTCCAACGCCATCCGCAGCAGCACGTACGGTTTCACGGCGGTGGCGCCCTGCGGCTGGAGGTAGAAGCCCGAGCCGATCCGCAGCGGGTCGACGGCGGCGGCCGGGATGAACGCGATCAGCTCGATCGCGCGGGCGGTCGGCAGCGGCAGGGCGCGCAGCTCTTCGTCCGAGATGGGGATGACGCGGCCGCCGGGCAGCTCGTAGCCGTGCCCGATCTCCCCGAATGAGACCTCACGGTCCTCGACTTCGCACCAGTAGCGGTTGCGGACCAGGCCGTTGTCGACGGTGTGGATCCGGCGGAACAGGACGCTGTGATCTTCGGTCGCGCTGACGACGGAGATCGGGACGCTGACGAGCCCGAACACGAGGGCGCCGGTGAACACGCTCGGCATGGCACACCTCCAGGCAGCCCCGAGCACCACCAGCCTAAGCCGCGGGCGCGGCCCGCACGAGGAAGGCCGGGCCGCCCCGCAGGGCTACGAGCCGGGCTCCTGGTGCAGGTCCAGAGAGAACCGCAGCCGTACACCGGGCTCGCCGGGCTCCCGGGTCCTCTGGTCCGCCGGAGCGATGGCGCACCGCGAGGCGAGCAGCTCCTGGATGGCGAAGGCCGTCTCGTCATCGGCGGCCGCGACCTCCACCACGGCCAGGCCCGGAACCGCCACATGCGCGTCACTGATCTCCCTCATGCACAGCACGACGTCCCGACGCCCGCAGAAGTTCTCCAATCGGGGCGTCTTCACCCGACCAGGTACGTGAGCGAGTACGCGGCTAGACGCGCGTGCTGACGTAGCGCACGCCTGGGCCCCACCGCTCCTTCACCGGCGCCATGCACCACTGGCACAGCGGCAGCCGCCCCGGCCGTACTTGTGGGTTTTGCGCTGACACTTGGCGCACGGGCCGACCAGGTCACCGGAGCAGACGAGGGCGGAGGGGTCGGGTTCCGTCACCGGTGGCACGGAGGTCGTCATCGTCGTTTCCTGTTCTGGGCGACCACCACCGATCGCCTTGCCGCAGGATACGACCTGAATGGCACAGCTGTTCGATCTATGGGCCGGGTGTCGTATCCGTAGCCATCGTCGCTGGGCCGGGTTGCGTCCGGTGTTGCGGTAGAGGTTGCGCTGGGTGTTGCGCCAGAAGTTGCGGTAGGGGTTGCGCGGCCCGTCACAGGGTCTTGGCGTCTGCCCAGGTCATCAAGGCCGTTCGGCGTGGTCGGGGTGCTGACATCCCCGTTGCGGCCCCCTTCGCCAGTCGCATCATGTGGCACTGCGGCCCCCACTCAGTGCCGCTGACAGCGAACAAGATATAGAGGTCGTTGCCGATCTGGTGGTACTCAGGGGCCCAGAAGGTCTGCACGAAGCCCTTGCTCTCGTCCGCGTCGAGGATCACCTGCTCGCGGAACCCGTCGTCGAACAAGCCGTTGATCGTCTCGGACTCTCGGACGTAGAGGCCGATGGCGTCCACGTTGTCGTTGGTCGCGATGTAGTAGTACTTCCCTTCCCAGGGCAGAATCACCGGGTCCGCGTACCCGCGCGCCAATGGGAAGGGGCGAACGGGAGTCTGCACCGTGCCGGAGACTCGGTAGGTTCCCGGAGCCGAGAAGTCCACTGCACTGGTGTCCCAGGCGACAGACTTGTCGGCCGTGGAACCGTCGGAGTAGACGGCTGTCGCCTTCACCGCGGCCAGTTCCGACAGGGAGGACGCGACGACAGTCTTGGGGACGCGGGTTTCCGTATGCGCCAGGGGCGTCCACCGGTCCCGAACGGCTTGAGCGATCGACGGTTCCACCGCGAGCACGTTCCCCGGGTTGATGTCCGTCAGGTTGCAGGGGTCCGCAACCTGCGGGAACCGGGATCCCGGCCGAGGCCCCTTTGACCCTCCTCCTGCGAGATCGACAACCTGGTTCACGAACACGTTTCCGTCGGCGTCTCGCCACAGAAACTCGTACGCACCGACCGGCGCTGTCACGTTGTTGGGTGGGTAGGTGTCTGATGGTGCGTCGTGGCGCGGTGGAGCCCGGTTCCGGGCTGTGCTCAGGCCGTGGTGGAGGGGCCGGCGACTCCGGTGATCTGCTCCCAGATTGCGAAGCGGACGGTCATTTCGGCTCGGTAGTGGTGTGCGGGGATCAGATGGCGTCGGGGCCGGAAGTGGGGTGAGATGCCGCTGAATGCGAACAGGAACCGCTGGGCTCCGCCCACGGAGCGGAAGCCTTGCATCGCCCGTTCGCGCTGCCTTGGCTGGTGGCTGTTCTCCGCCCGGTTGTTCAGCCCCTTGTGGGAGCGGTGCTCGACGGAGGGCATGACCTCGCGATGGGCCGCCCCGTAGGAGCGGAGCTTGTCGGTGACGATCACCCGCGGCACCGTGCGGGTCTTCTCCATCAGCCTGCGCAAGAAGCGCCTGGCCGCGGCCTTGTCCCGGCGGCTCTGCACCAGGATGTCCAGGACGTTGCTGTCCTGGTCGACCGCCCGCCACAGATACTTCTGTTCCCCATTGATCTTGATGAAGACCTCGTCCAAGTGCCACTTGTCACCAGGCCGGGGCCGGCGGCGGCGCAGCGAATCGGCGTACCGCTGACCGAACTTGCCGCACCAGCGGCGGATCGTCTCGTAGGAGAGGACGATCCCGCGCTCGAGCATCAGCTCCTCGACCTCGCGGAACGACAGCGGGAAGCGGTGATACAGCCACACGCAATGGGAGATGACCTCGACCGGGTACCGGTGCCCCTTGTACGACGGAGCCACGGCCCCCACGGAACAACCCCCTCCAACACGATCAACCAGAAGATTATTCCACCCGCTCAGCCAATGTGACAGCGCCCTTCGGTGGGTTCGCGAAGCAGTACGAGCAGATCGAGAAGGTCTCTGCCCATCACGGCAACTTCTGGGAAGTGCTGCTGTACGGGCAGATCGGCCGGGACCGGGCGGTGATGTTCGACCTGGCCGACAACGACAAGCTGAAGTTCACCGCGACCAGCGAGGACAGCCGGGTACTGGACGCCCTCGCGCACGCCCAGCGGCACCAGGCGGCCCGCGGCGAGTACATCACCGCCTTCAACGCGGAGGGCGAGGAGGTCGACATCTCCTTCGCCACCCAGAACTGGCGCAAGGCCGTGGTCGACAAGACCCGGACTGGGCAGTTCGTGCGCAAGCACTTCGAGGCGATGGTCTTCACCGCGCTCGCCGAGGAACTGCGCACCGGCGACGTCGCGGTGGTCGGCTCGGAGGAGTACGCCGACTGGTCCGAGCAGCTGCTGGCCTGGGAGGTCGTCCAGGAGACGCTGGGGTCCTACCTGGTGGAGGTCGGCCTCGCCGAGGCGGGCGAGAGCGCCGATTTCGACGCGACGTTCTTCCGCCGGCAGCTGGAGGACAAGCTGCGAGGCGCCGCCGCGGCAGCGGACGCCGGGTACCCGGAGAACGACTGCCTGGTCATCGATCTGGAAACGGGCATCCCCTCGCTGAAGGCGTTAAGGGCGGACCGCCAGCGGCCCTCGGCGAAGCGGCTGGAGCAGGAGATCAAGGCGAGGATGCCGGAGCGTTCCCTGATGGGGATCGTGGCCCGGACCGCGTACTGGGTGGAGTGGTGGCGCCGTTTCGGCCCCCCCATCGGGCAACGAGCCCAAGCTCACCGACCCCTTGGGCCGCTACGTGATCGTCACGTTCGTCAAGGGCACCAACATGGGCCCGTACGAGGCCGCCCGACACATCCCCGGCGTGAGCGGGCACGAGCTGTCGTACGTCGCCAACAAGCACTTCTCCATCGTGCTGCTGAACGAGGCGATCTCCGACCTGGTGAACGCGCACGCCCGCCTGGACATCTCGCAGGCATGGGGCGACGGGACCACCGTCGCGGCGGACGGCACCCACATGGACACCTATCTCGACAACCTGCTCTCCGAGACGAGCGTCAGGTACGGCAAGCCGGGCGGGATCGCCTATCACCACGTCTCGGACACCTACATCGCGCTGTTCACGCACTTCATCCCGTGCGGCGTGTGGGAGGCCGTCTACATCATCGAGGGCCTGCTGAAGAACACCAGTGAGGTGCAGCCGACCACCGTGCACGCGGATACCCAGGGCCAGAGCTTCCCCGTCTTCGCGCTCGCCCACCTCCTGGGCTTCGACTTGATGCCCAGGATCAGGAACTGGAAGGAACTGACCTTCTACCGGCCCTCCAAGCAGACGGAGTACGTGCACATCGACGCCCTGTTCGGCGAGCCGGGCAAGAACGTCATCGACTTCGACCTGATCGAGTCCCAGTTCCGCCACCTGATGCGAGTGGCCGTCTCCGTACGCGAGGGCACCATCTCCTCCTCCACGCTGCTCAAGCGGCTGCGCTCCGGGTCGCGGAAGAACGCCACCTACGCCAACACCTACGCCGCCTTCCGCGAGGTCGGCCGCGTGATCCGCACCGTCCAGCTCCTGCGCTACCTCTCGGACGCGCCGCTTCGCCGGCGGGTGACCGCGGCGACCAACAAGGTCGAGTCGTTCAACCGGTTCTCCCAGTGGATCGGCTTCGGCAACCGCGGCGTCATCGCCGACAACGACCCGATCGAGCAGGAGAAAGCGATGAAATTCAACGCCCTGCTCACGAACATGGTGATCTTCCACAATGCCCTGGACATCGCCGAGATCATCCGCCAGCTGCTGGAAGAAGGCTGGGAGATCGACCCCGAGGACCTGGCCCACATCTCGCCGTACCTGACCGAGCACGTCAACCGGTTCGGCGAATACAGCACGCACGAACTCGGTATCCAGCCGGAAGCGTACGACCCGAAGCTTGACGTCGACTTCACCCCGCTCCGTGAGCAGAGTCTGATCGCCGTCGGCCTCGGTCAGGCCACTTGACCCAACGTTCTCGCCTACGCGGCCGCCCTATTTTTTGGATCGGGATGCGGGTCGGCTATGTGGTGGGCCGCAGGAAGCGGACGACGGCGTCTTTCTCCATGTCGACTTCCCGCTGGATCTGAGGGGGGACAGGTTCGAACGCATCCACCTTGATGGAGCGCGCGCCGGAGCCACGGCTCCAGGTGGCGATGGCCAGGCCGTCGGCGATGACGGTCGGCCGGATGAGGCCGCCTCCTGGCCAGACGCGGGCCTGGTGGAGAGCGGGGACGGACATCTCGCGAGTGCGGTAGCCGATCAGGTAGTTGTCGTAGGCGGGCAGCATGCGAACGTCTGGAGTGTCAGACGGGCCCGGGAGTTCCTCCACCCGTCCCGCGAGCATGGTCAAGCCGCCGTACTTGGTGATCACGCCGGATTCCGCCAGCAGTTTCCAGGCCCTGCGGGCCCAGGTGACCGGCAGCCCGGACCAGGCGGCGAAGTCCTCCAAGGTGGCGGGGGCGTGCGCGGCCAGGTAGCGACGGGCCAGCTCGGCGAGAGCAGCGCCTTCCTCCCACCGGGCGCCCCCGGTGGTGGGCAGCCAGTCGTCGAGCAGTACATACGTGGCCTCACCGGCGCGCTGCGGACCGTGACAGAGGACGCCAGTGAGTGCCGCGTGGCGGATCAGGTGGAAAGGCTCCTGCCCGTCCGGCGAGATACCGAAGGTGGTGAGGTGCTCGGTCAACTCGGCCCGGGTAAGCGGGCCGTGCGCGGCGAGAACGCGCCGGATGAGATAGTCGGCGCGCTGGCGCAGATCATCGTCCAGGCCCAGCTGCTGGTAGCGGCGGCTGGTTGCGGCAAGAATCCGCGGGGACAGCAACCGCAACACCCAGCGGGCGTCGTCGCTGGGAATGGTGTGCAGGGTGCCGCGCATGTACCAGCCGCGGACGATGCTCCGCTCTTTCTCGTATGCCGTGCGGATGGCCTGGGCGGTGATGTCCCGGCCGCGTACCCGGATGCCCAGGTCGGCGGCCGTGGCGTCTTGGGCCTGGATAGCGAATACCCGTCGGACGACCGCCTCGGCAGAGTCCTCCCGTGCTCCGCCGGCCAGGGCCTGAGCGTGGGCCCGCAGCCGGCGGACGCTCTCGTGGTCAAGCATCGGGCTGTGCCTCTCAGCCAGCGCGGTCAGGAGACGGCCTTGTCGAGGATGTCGGCGAGTTCGGCGGGCGCGGAAAGCATCGGCCAGTGCCCGGTGGGCAGGTCGAAGCGCCGCCACGGCGGCTGGTTCAGGTAGGCCAGCATCGGCACCCCGGCATCCAGCAGCCCCGTGAAGTCATGGCACGCCACCAGGACACGGTCCACACCGGGACCGGGCTCGGCCGGGCCGGCGAGACGCTGGGTGAAGGTACCGAACGGCTGAGGGGTGGCACCCGTGCGCAGAGCGTCCAGCTGGCCCTCATCGAGCCCGTCGAGGCTGCTGGACAAGCCCAGGACCTCAAACGGCGGCATCGGCAGCCGCCACCCGTCGCCAGACGCGTCGACCTGCTGGCGCAGCTGGTCCGCTGCCTGCGGTGGCATGAGGTCGAGCATGCACATGCCCGCGGCGAACGGGGCGCTGTCCACGTAGATCACGCGTTCCAGCCGGTCGCCGAGACGTCCAGCTGCCCAGGTGACCGGGGCAGCCGCGTAGCTGTGGGCGACCAGCGTGCCGTCGCCCAGATCGTGCTCTTCGACGAATCCCGTGATGTCCGCGATGTGCGTGTCCAGGTCTGTCTGAGGGCCGCCCTGGTCGGCGTGTTCGGCCAGGCCGGTCAGTGTCAGCGGCAGCGCCGTGTGGCCGCGCTCCCGCAGAGCTCGGGCGGTGTCTTCCCAGGCCCATGCCCCGAGCCAGGCGCCGGGAACGAGTACGAAGGTGGCCATGTGTTCTCCCTGAAGTGAGGTGCTGCGGGGAGCGTAAAGTCGATACAGGACAGAATCCGCCCTGAAATGCCGAGTGATCCATGTCGCATCCCCTGACCCGTGTGCTGACCCTGCTGGAACTCCTCCAGTCCAACGCCCGGCTCACCGGGGTGGAGCTGGCCGACCGGCTGGACACCGACGTGCGCACGGTGCGCCGGTACACCGCGCACCTGCGGGAACTGGGCATCCCCGTGGAGGCCGAACGTGGCCGCTACGGCGGCTACCGACTGGCCCGCGGCTACCGCATGCCCCCTCTGGTCCTCACCAATGACGAGGCCCTCGCCGTCGTTCTTGGCCTGCTCGCGGCAGAACGTCTGGGCATGGGCACTGCCGCGCCAGCCAGTGCCGGTGCCTTGGCCAAGATCGAGCGGGTGCTTCCGCACGCCCTGCGCGAGCCGCTCGCCGCCATGCGAGAGACCCTGTCGTTCACCGCCAACGCCGTGATCGGTCAGGCACCCGGAACCGGCGTCCTGCTGGCACTGGCCCAGGCCTCCCGCGCCCGCGCGACCGTCGGTATCAGCCACCAGTCCTGGCGCCAGGAACACACCGAACGCGACATCGACCCCTACGGCGTGGTCTTCCACACCGGCCGCTGGTACGTCGTCGGCCACGACCACCTCCGCGACAGCCTACGGACCTTCCGCATCGACCGCATCGCCTCCGTCACCCCCCGAGCCGACAGCTTCACCGCACCCGACGGCTTCGACCCCGTCGCCCACCTGACCTCGACCCTCGCCCAGGGGCCATACCGCTGGCAGGTCGAGGTGACGATCCATGGCCCCCTCGATGAGATCGCCCGCCGGCTGCCGCGCCCAGCGGTGACCCTCACCGCCCAGCCCACCGGCGTTCTCATGCACGCACGGGCAGAACGGCTGGACGGCATGGCCCACATGCTCGCCTCCCTGGAGTGGCCCTTCACCATCCACCATCCCGACGAACTACGGCAGGCGCTCAAGAATCTGGCCGCCCAGCTCACCGCAGCCGCCCAGCGGAGACCGGAAGAACTACCGCAGTAAATACCGGATTTACTGCGGCAGGACCGGAAGGGCGGGACGGCGTGACGATCGAACCGGTGACCGAACTCGGAAGCGGGCGCGCGCTCCGGCTGCCGCGCGCCAGGGTGGTGCCCCTGTCCGCTCTTCCGGTCACGTACACTGCGAAGGTCGAGCGTTATCTCACCAGTGCGGGCATCAGAGCCGGGGCAGGGGGATGACGCCCATGGCGTTGTCCCCCTGCCCTTGATCAGGGACCGGAGCGGGGAACGTACTCAGCTCGCGCCGGAGGCGCTGAAGCTCGTCGTCTTTGGCTGCCAATACGGACAGCAGCAGATGATGACGCTCCTTGAGCTGCTTGAACTCAGTGTGCGTGCAGGCGAGTTTGCTAGTAAGCCGCTGGTTGAGGTCCCGCAGCCGCGCGATCCGGGCCTCGCGGGGATCGGGCTGAGATTGCCGAGTGCGCGGCAACGCCAGAGGGCGTCGCCTTCACCGAGAAGCTCAACAAGGCCGCCTACACGGCCGGAGGACTCGCGGCCGCCGGACACCTCGACGAACACACCGCACGCGCCCTGCTGCGCGAGGCCGCCGAGACCGCGCGCCCCTGGCAGAGCGCCCGCAACGAACGCATCATCAACGACGCCCTCGCCGCCGGCCTTGCTCGCCCGCTCCACCTCGAAGGACGTTCATGAGCAGCGCCGAGACGCCACGCTTCGACGCCACCGCCGCTGCCCAGCAGATGCTGGACCTCGAACAGGCAGACCACCAGCCGGCAGCCCTGCCCGCCCAGGCCCACACCTCCCCCCTAGCCACGCCATCCTGGGCGCTGCCGGCCCCGCTGCCCGGAACACTCACCGACCGCGGCAATGCCAAACTGTTCGTCAAGCTCTACCGCGATCAGTTCCGCCACGTCGAAGGTCTGGGCTGGTTTTCCTGGGACGGCTACCGCTGGAAGCGCACAGGCGGCGAGAAAGCCGCCCTGTGGGCCGCCGGCGAGATGGCCGAGGACATGCCCGACACCGACCCCCGGGGACTCTTCAGCGACCGCGAACTCCACCACCACAAGAAGCGCACCCTGTCGACCACCGGCATGAAGGCCCTCCTCACCCAGGCCAAGGCCTCCCCGGACCTGTCCGTCGACCCCGACACCCTCGACGGCGACCCCTACGCCCTGTGCACCCCCGCCGGCGTCGTCGACCTGAACACCGGGCTGCTACGCAAACCCGACCCCACCCGCGACTTCCATTCCCGCGCCACCAGCGTCGCCCCCCAGCAGACCCGGACCCCGCGCTGGCACCGCTTCCTGCATGACACCTTCGGCGACGACGCCGAAGGCCAAGAAATGATCGGCTTCCTGCACCTGCTGCTCGGCTACTCCATCACAGGCGACGTCGGCGCCCAGGTCCTGCCCTTCCTCCACGGCCACGGCAAGAACGGCAAGAGCGTCCTGCTGGACGTCATGATCCAGATCCTGGGGGACTACGCCGACGCGGCCCCGCCCGGCTTCCTCATGGACCGGGGTGCCTTCTCCGAGCACTCCACCGAACTCACCGAGCTCCACGGCCGCCGACTCATCGTCTGCAGCGAACTCAAGCCCAACGACAAGTTCGACGAGGCGCGGGTCAAGCTCCTTACCGGCGGTGAGAAGATCAAGGCCCGCAGGATGCGCCAGGACTATTTCTCCTTCGCACCCACCCACCATTTGTGGCTGCTGGGCAATCACCGGCCCGAGGTGAGCAACGGGGGCTTCGCGTTCTGGCGCCGCATCCGGCTGGTGCCTTTCGAACGGACCGTGCCCGACCACCGCAAGATCGACAACCTGGCGCTCGAGCTCGTCCGCGACGAGGGCCCCGGCATCCTGCAATGGCTCATCGAAGGGGCCCGCCGCTACCTCACCACCCGTGACAGCCTCGAGGGCCCCGACCGGGTCCGTATCGCCACCAGTGCATACGCCAACACCGAGGACCACATCGGCCGCTTCCTCACCGAGTGCTGCACCCGCGACATCGAGGCTCAGCCCGACCTGCGCGTCGAACAGGGCCTGCTGTACACCGCCTACGCGTCCTGGTGCAGCACCGGGGAAGGCATCCGCCCCGCCGGCACGCGCGCTTTCGCCACCCGCGTCAGGCAGGAAGTCGGCCTCGCCTCACCCGCCGACATGATCAAATCCAATGGCCGCAAGTACTACCCCGGCATCGCCCTGCTGGACACCCCGTCATGAACCAACTCCCATGCCTATCCGGCGAACCACAGCACAGCGGCCCCGCCCCCCAGCAGGCCCACAAGTCCCTACCCACCTGTACCCACCCGACTTACCATGGAGCCGCAGGGCCACGTCCAGCAGCGGGCGGCTCACCACACTACGAGGCGGGCCACCGCCCAGCCCAGCAGATGAAGGAGGGGCAGCAGCCATGAGCTCGCTACTGACCGAAAGCGATCTCACCCACGAAGAGCACGTCGTGTGGCTGGAAGACCCCGAAAACTTCGATTACGTCCGCCAGGCCCTCGACAAGACCCGCCGCCGCAACACCAAACCCCCCTACGCGCGCGACGGCCGCATGGTCGGCTACGCCCTCCTCGACGACCAGGCCGAACCCGACCCCGACAGCGGCCTGTACAAGCGCCGCGTCTTCTTCCTCCTCCCGCACGACCGCGACAGCCTCCCCGGCGGCCTGTACCGCGAAGGCGCCCCCGGGGAAGCAGTGGACCCGCGCACCATCGACGTGAAGAAGGTGGGCGAAAAAACCCCACGCTCGCAGAGCGGGCCAGCTGCCATAACCGGCTCCCGCTCCTGACGGCCTGTAGCTACCAACTGCTCGGCTGGGATCTGCCGTCGCAGAGGGCGGAGCGGGCTCGGCGTCGATCGCTGGGTGGGTCGGCGGCGCTGTCGTCCACGTATGCCTGTCCGGCGAGGTGCAGGACGACGGAAGACCTCCGGTCGGGAAAATCGCCCCCGGGGGCACTGTCACGTTGGCTGACTGGTGGGATGATCTTCTGGCTGATCAGGCGGGGAGGGGTCGTCCGTGGGGAGTGCGTCGCTGTCGTACAAGGGTCACCGGTACCCGGTCGAGGTGATCTCCCACTGTGTGTGGCTGTACTTCCGCTTCCCGCTGTCGTTGCGCGAGGTCGAGGAGCTGATGCTCGAGCGCGGAATCGTCGTCTCCTACGAGACGGTGCGACGCTGGTGCGGCAAGTTCGGGCAGACCTACGCAGGCGCGCTGCGCCGCCGGCAGCCCCGGTCCGGGGACAAGTGGTACCTGGACGAGGTCTTCATAAAGATCAATGGAGGACAGAAGTATCTGTGGCGGGCCGTCGACCAGGACGGCAACGTCCTCGACATCCTCGTGCAGAACCGCCGGGACAAGGCCGCGGCCAGGCGCTTCTTCCGCAGGCTTATGAAGAAGACCCGCACGGTGCCGCGGGTGATCGTCACCGACAAGCTCCGCTCCTACGGCGCCGCCCACCGCGAGGTCATGCCCTCCGTCGAACACCGACAGTCGAAGTACCTCAACAACCGGGCCGAGAACAGCCACCAGCCCACCAGGCAGCGCGAACGCGCGACGAAAGGCTTCCGCTCCGTGGGCGGAGCACAGCGGTTCCTGTCCGCGTTCAGCGGCATCTCACCCCACTTCCGGCCCCGCCGCCATCTGATGCCCGCACGCGACTACCGCGCCGAGATGACCGTCCGCTTCGCGATCTGGGAGCAGATCACCGGCGTCGCCGGCCTCGCTACCGCGGCCTGAGCACAGCCCGGAACCGGGCTCCACCACGCCGTGACGCACCATCAGACACCTACGCACCCAGCAACGTGACAGCGCCGTGGCGGAAGCGCTGTCAACTTGGCTGGACAGAAGGTGTATTGGTGTAGGCCGGACCCGGTCGGGGCATGCGCCGGGACTCGTCCTCAGGCCGTGGCCGGTAGGCCAGCGATCTCGTTCCAGTTCGTGAAGCGGGTGGTCATCTGAGCGCGGTAGCTGGCAGCGGTGAGGCGGTGACGGCGGGGCCGGAAGTGCGGTGAGATCGCGCTGAAGACCGACAGGAAGCGCTGGGCTCCGCCCGCGGAGCGGAACCCCTTCACGGCGCTTTCGCGTTGCCGCGCGTCGGTTGGTGTAAGTTCTCCGCCCGGTTGTTCGGATACTTCGACTGCCGGTGCTCCACCGACCGCATCAGCTCACGGTGGGCGACGCCGTAGCTGCGGAGCTTGTCGGTGACCAGTACGCGCGGCACTCGGCACTGCTTCTTCATCAGCTTGGTCAGGAATCGCTTGGCAGCCTGGGCGTCCCGCTTGCTCTGGACGAGGATGTCCAGGACGTTGCCGTCCTGGTCGACCGCCCGCCACAGGTACTGCCGCTCGCCGTTGACCTTGATGAGAAGGCCTCGTCCAGATGCCACTTGTTTCCCCGGCCAGGGGCCGGTGTCGCCACAGCTCGCGGGCATAGGCGGGGCCGAACTTCACGCACCACTGCCGGATCGTCTCGTGGGAGACGGTCACACCCCGGGCGAGCATCAGCTCCTCCACCTCACGGAAGCTGAGTGGGAAGCGGTGGTAGAGCCAAACGCAGTGAGCGACGATCTCCGCCGGGAACCGGTACCCCTTGTACGACGGTGACACGACGCCCCTCCCGACGGCCAAGGACTTGAGGATCGTCGCAGGCACCCGGCACGTCCGCCAAGTTGACAACGCCCTGTCCCGCGCTACAGGGGGCTGTCTCATCGGGTTGTTGTGCCTTGGGCGCCAGCCGGGGTGATTCGGGTCACCGATCACTCCTGAGGGGTCAATGATGACCAATCAATTCCGTCTCACCTGCTGCCAAAGGGACTCATGAGGTACCTAGCCGCAGGATGCATGCTCTTCAGGGTTATACCGGTCTTAGTCCAGGGCTCTTCTTTGCTTTTTCCTTGACTTCCGTTGGTCGATGCATGTGTCATTTGCTCACCTGTGAGGATCATGTAAACGAGGGGTGGGGGAGTGGGGGATAGGGGGCGCCGTGCGCGAAGTGTCACGCGTGGCAAACGGGGCGGTCTGGCTTGGTTGACAGCGCTTACCGTGCTGGTGTCGGTACCTGTGTTCGGCCAGGAGGCGGCAGCGACATCCGCTACTGCCGCGGGGAGCCGGAACCTGTCCGCCACGGAGCAGGCGCAGCAACAGGCCGTAGAAGCTGGTGAACCGGTCGAGGTGACCGGGGAGCGCACCGAGCGGGACACCGTGTTCGCCAACCCGGACGGAGAAACGTTCACCCTCAGGAAGTCCATCGTTCCCGTACGCGTGGAGAAGCCTGCGGGTGGCTGGGCAGCGCCTGACGCGACGTTGGAGAAGCGCGCGGACGGATCGATCGGTCCCAAGGCTGCCACAGTTGATTTGTCGTTCTCGCCCGGCGGTGAGGGCAAGGGCCTGGTGACGATCGGCGAGGACGGTCAGTCCGTCTCCTTGGGGTGGCCGGGCAAGCTTCCGGAACCGCGGCTGGAGGGTGCGCGTGCCGTCTACGAAGACGTGCGTCCGGACGTGAATCTGATCCTCACGGCAACGGTGGAGGGCTTCCGGCAGGTGCTGGAAGTGGAAACGCTCCAGGCCGCCAAGGACCCGGCCCTTTCCTCTCTCGTGTACTCGATGGACGTAGAGGGCCTGCAGATCCGCGAAGGCGCGGCCGGAAGCATGGACGCTGTCGACGGCAACGGCCAGGTCGTTTTCCGCTCGCCCTCGGCCCGCATGTGGAACTCCGCCGGAGGCGCCGCCGAGTCCGCCAGCGGTCAGGGGACCGGCACACAGACGACTGCAGTTCGCCCCGTCTCGCAAGCCCCCCAGGGAGACACGCCGGAAGCCGAGCCGCTTCCCGCAGGCCCGGTGGAGGAAGGCGATCCGCTCGCCGGCCCCGGCACGGGCGACGAGGCCGCACTGATGGATGTGGACGTGACCGAGCAGAAGGTCACCATCACCCCCGACACCAGTCTCATCGACCGGACGACCAGCACCGAACTGCCGCTGTACATCGACCCGTCGGTCGAGCTGAACTCATCGGAGCGCACGGTCCTGTCGTCGGACGGAGACTCCTTCTACAACTTCTCCGGCGGCGACAATGGCGTCAGCGTGGGCCGCTGCGGCTCGGCGGTGATCGGTAACTACCTGTACTACTGCACGACAGGCAGCCCCTACACCAACCGCATGTACTTCGAGTTCACCCCAGGCAGCCTGAAGGGCAAGCACGTCCTGGACGCCACGTTCGTCGTGACGGAAACATGGTCGTTCTCCTGCGACGCGCGCTGGGTGGACCTGGAACGTACGGACGGCATCTCCTCGTCATCCAAGTGGCCAGGGCCGGGCGGCCCGAAGTCCGACAACTCCTGGGACCAGATGGTCGACAGGAACGTCTCCGCCGGCCGGGGCAGCGCATGCGACCCCTCCCAGCCACGAGCACCGATCGAGTTCAACGACAACCCCGCCGAGACGGACGAAAACCTCACCCCGACCGTGAAGGCCTTCGCGGACGGCAAGTTCTCCACACTGACACTGATGCTGAAGGCGAAGGACGAGTCGGACCCCATCGCCTGGAAGCGGTTCGACGACGACGCGGCGATCGTCGTGACGTACATCGGCAAGCCCGCCATGCCCGACGAGTACGGCTTGCGCACCGGCAACAGCGTGGTCTGTTCCAAGAACGCGTCCGCCCCGACCATGTGGTCGGACCCAACACCCAGCCTGGGAGCCACGCCGCGGACCATGACGGGCGGATCCGCGTCGGCATCACTGCGCGTGTACTTCGACCTGGACGTACACAACAGCGACGGCACATGGTCGGACGCGAAAGAACCATCCAGCGGACCGGAAAGTCCGACGACTGGGTACGTGGGCGCCGGGGTTGACCAGACAAAGGTGTGGAACGCGACCCTCACAGACAACAAGCACTACCGCTACCGGGCCTGGACCCGCTCTTACAGCGGGTCAACCGTCTTGGGCAGCAGCCCCACACCATGGTGTTACTTCACCGTCGACAGCACTGCGCCCAAGCCACCCTCGGTCACCTTCAACACCGTCTACAGCGCGTGCCTGCCCGGCGCATGCACCCCAGCGGGAGGACCCGCGCAGGCAGGCAGCGTCACCTTCGCACCGGGCAGCGGCGACGTGAATGCCGCTTACCGCTACAAGCTCTCCACCGACACCACATGGCGGGACTGGAAGGATGGAACGACCGTCACCGAAATGATCACCCCGGGGGACTCGGGCACCATCACGCTGGACGTCCAGGCCATGGATGCCCAAAAACGGCCGGGTGGACAGAACAGTGTCCGCTTCCTGGTCAAGGAGAGCAACGAGTCGGTGGGCCGGTGGACGTTCAACGAAGCATCAGGCCAGGCCGTCGACGTGTCGACCTCCGACACTGCGCAACGGGACAACGCAACGATCACTGCCGGCACGCGGGCCATAACGGGCCGCCGCGGAGTGATCACGGAAAACGGCGTGACCGGGCAGGACAAGGCACTAAGGCTGAACGGGCAGGCGTATGCCGCAACATCCGGAAAGGTGGTGGAGACCCAGGCCTCGTACACGGTCGCTGCGTGGGTGCGCCTGGACAGCACGGGCACGACCGCAACAGTGATGGGCCAGGACGGCACGTACTACAGCCCGTTCCTCCTCGGCTACTGCGCCGGCGCGAACCGGTGGTGCCTGCGCCTCGCGGATGCCGATGCCGCCAGTACCTCGATAGACAACCAGCGGGTCGATTCGCTCGAGGCCCCGCAGACGAAGGTGTGGACGCATCTGACCGCAGTGATCGACACCCGTCTGGAGGAGCTCATCCTCTACGTCAACGGCGTCAAACAGGGCAGCGACACCTTGACCACCGGCGCATGGTCGGCTTCCGGACCCCTGCAGATCGGCCGGGTCAAATACAAGGGCGCATACGTCGACTACTTCCCCGGCGACATCGACGAGGTAGCGGTGTGGCAGGAGGCCAAGCTGCCCGCGAGGGTCGCGCGTGAGGCCAGCCCCGTGGACGCCAACAACAAGGCCTACGCCGAACTTGTCGCCCAGTACGCACCCTCAGGCGCTACCGGTACATTGCTTCCTGACCGGTCCGGCTACGGCAACACCCTGAGCCTGTCCTCTGGCGCCTCCCTGGACGGCGAGGCTCTGGTCCTCAACGGCACGTCTGGTGCGGCCAGCGTTTCGCGGCCGTTGGTGGCCGACACCGGCTCCTTCACTGTTGCCACCACGGCTGAAGTGGACACGCAGGCGCTGGCTGGCAAGCCGGACGGCTATCGCGCACAGGTCCTCGGCCAGCGCACGGCGACGGGCTCCTCGTGGAGCATGTGGGTGGAGAAGACCGGTACCTCGAGCGAGACGGTCGAGGACGAGAACGGCGATCCCGTCCTGGACGGCAACGGAAACGTAGTGAAGCGCCCTGTCGTGAAGGCTCGCTGGTACTTCGGCCGCCTCACGGCGGAAGGCACGACCATTTCCGTTGCCAGCGACCAGGAGGCGGTCCTGGACAGCGAAGTAGGCCTGGTCGGAGCGTATGACGCCTACAAGCGTCAGATCACTCTCTTCGTGGGCAGCGACCCCCAGGACGTTCCTCTTGCCTACACCGCCTCCGTCGGCAGTGGTGAGTTCGCGGTGGGCAAGGGCTTCACCAACGGTGCCTGGGGCCATTACCTGCCGGGCCGGATCACCGACATCCGCCTGTGGGCGGGCGCGGTGACCGATCCCACCCAGGTGGAAACGCTGGTCGGCTACTGACCTCTGGTGGGTGTGCCGTCCTGTGGCGGCACGCCCACCAGGCCGAGCTGAGCCTCGCCCTCCTTTTCATCGAGCTTCCGGCCGCACACCGGCTGCCCTTCACCTTCTGGAGAGCTTTCCGTGTCCCCTCGCCTGTTCCCGGCTCGCCTTCCTGGCCGGCGTGCCGCGCTGACGGTCCTGCTCGCGGCGGTGCTGTCTATACCCACCCCGCTCACACCGCTGGCCTCGGCGGCCGAACTGCCGGGCCGTCCCGATGTGCCCGGCGTCAAGCCGACCCGAGTCGTGCCCGTCACCTCACCCCTCGCCAAGGCCGCGCGTGCCAAGGTGGCCAAGGAGAAGAAGGCCAACCGCAAGCGGGTCGCATCGGCTACGGCCGAGCGCCGCGCTGAGTGGCCGAAGGCGTCCGTCTCCACCATCGACCTGGGCGACACAGGAAACGACGATGCTCTGGTCACGGCGAAGGCGGCCAAGGCCAGCAACACGTCTCGCCAGGCGCGAGCCCTGGCTCGAGGCAAGACGAAGGTCACTGTCCTGGACCAGAAGGCCGCCCGTCGCGCAGGTGTGACCGGCGTCCTCTTCACGCTAGCAGCGGACAGCCCGGGGGCCGCTGAAGTCACCGTCGACTACAGCTCGTTCGCCTCGTCGATCGGTGGCAACTGGTCCTCCCGTCTGGGGCTCGTCACTCTTCCCCCGTGCGCTCTGACGACGCCAGAGAAGCCGCAGTGTCGCGCCACCGCCAAGCAGGCGTCGAACAACGACATCCAGGCCCAGACGGTCACCGCCCGCACCACGCTCGCAGGAACGACCGCGACCGCACCGACGGTCATGGCGGTGACCGCGACATCAGCCACCGCATCCCCGTCGGGCTCCGGCGACTTCGAGGCGACGCAGCTCTCGGCCTCGTCGAGTTGGGAGGCGGGGGGCGCCTCGGGCGCGTTCACCTGGTCGTACCCGATCGCGGCACCACCTGCGGCTGCGGGCCCGGAACCGTCCCTCAGCCTCTCCTACAACTCGGGAAGCATCGACGGCCGCACCGCCAACACCAACAACCAGTCGTCTCTCGTCGGTGAGGGCTTCGAGCTGACCTCGTCCTACATCGAGCGCAAGTACGGCGTGTGCGATGACGACGGACAGACCGACAAGTTCGACCTGTGCTGGAAGTACGACAACGCCTCGCTCGTGCTCAACGGCAAATCCACCGAGCTGGTCCTGGACGACACCAAGGGCGTCTGGCACCTCAAGGACGACGACGCCTCCAAAGTGACCCGCCTCACCGACGCAGACAACGATGACAACAACGGTGAGCACTGGAAGATCGTCGCCGGCGATGGCACCACGTACACCTTCGGCCTCAACAAGCTGCCAGGCGCAGGCAGCGAGCGCACCAACTCGGTCTGGACGGTTCCAGTCTTCGGCGACGACGACAAGGAACCCGGCTACGACAAGGGAACCCAGTTCAAGGACCGTTCCGAGACCCAGGCATGGCGCTGGAACCTCGACCTGATCGAGGACGTCCACGGCAACGCCTCCACCTACTGGTACAAGGCGGAGACCAACCACTACGCCAAGAACGGCGACAAGACCGACCTGGCCCCCTACACCCGCGGCGGATACCTCGAAGAGATCCGCTACGGCCAGCGCAACGACACACTGTTCACGGCCCCCGCCTCCGACAAGATCACCTTCACCTACAAGGAGCGCTGCACCGCTGCCGACTGCTCCTCCCTCACCAAGGACACCGCCGACAACTGGCCGGACGTCCCCTTCGACAGCATCTGCTCCGCCAGCGAGGACGACTGCCAAGCCACGGGCCCTGCCTTCTTCACCCGCAAACGACTGACGAGCATCGACACCCACTACTGGTCGCGTGCCGCTGAGCCGGACGCCTTCCAGCCGGTTGATTCCTACGCCCTCGACCAGAGCTTCTACGACGGGCAGGACATCGACAACAGCTCCGACCAGGTACTCACGCTCGACTCGCTCACCCGCACCGGCAAGAACGGCACCGACATCAAAGTGCCGCCCGTCGAGTTCACCTACCAGCAGCGCCCCAACCGGGTCGACTCCACCAGCGACAACATCCTCCCTCTGACCAGACCGCGCATCGCCTCCGTCGTCTCGGAGACCGGCGCAATCACGTCCGTCACCTTCTCTCAGCCCGAGTGCGCGCGCGGCAGCAACATGCCCGCAGCCGAGGACAACAACGACAAGCCCTGCTACCCGGTCTACTGGCCGATCAACGGCGGCGACCCAGCGCTGGACTGGTTCCACAAGTACCGCGTCACCGCCATCACCACCAACGACCCCGGCGCAGGCAACCCCGGAACTCAGCTGGCCTACGAGTACTCTTCGCCGGGCTGGCACTACAACGACGACCCCTTCACCAAGGAGAAGGAACGCACCTGGTCGATCTGGCGCGGCTACCAGCAGGTCACCACCTACACCGGCGACGTCGGCACCACCCGCTCCAAGACCGTGAAGCTGTTCATGCAGGGCCTGAACGGCGACAAACGCAAGGACGGCACCACCCGCACCGCCGTCGTCAAAGGCATCGACCTCGACAACGTCACCGGCATCAGCACCGACGATCTCGACGTCGGCGACTACAACGACCACGACTACTTCGCCGGCCAGCTGCGCCAGGAGATCACCTACAACGGCGCCACGGCGATCTCCACCACCATCAACAACCTCTGGGCCCAACAGACCGCCAGCCAGCAGAAGTCGTACGCGAACATCAAGGCATACTTCGTCAGGGGCGCCCGCACCTACACTGACACGTACCTGACCGCAGCTCAGAAGTGGCGTGTCGCCGCGGTCTCGCGGAGCTACGACACCACGTACGGCATGGTCACCAAGGTCGACAACCACGGCGACTGGTCCCTCACCGGTGACGAAACCTGCACCCGCACTTGGTACGCCCGAAACGACGCCAAGGGCCTGACGTCACTCATCTCCCGTAACCGGGTCGTCGCCAAGCCCTGCTCCAGCACCGACGACACTCTCACCCTCCCGACGTCCGCCACCACACGCGGCGATGTTCTAGCCGACACCGCCACCGTCTACGACACCCCTGCCGCCACCGGCTGGAGCCCGGACCAGACCCCGACCCTGGGACTGCCCACCTGGACCGGCCGGGCCAAGGCATACCCGGCTGCCTCCGGCACGGCAGACCGAAACCCCCTGCCCACCAGCGGCTGGCAAACCACCGCCACCACCACCTACGACACCACCACGGCCAAGCTGGGCCGCCCCCTGACCGTGACCGACGCCAAGGGCCGGACCACAACCACCACCTACTACCCAGCAGCGGCCGGTCCCCTGTTCACGCTCGCCGTCAAGGCACCACGCCTGTCATCCAACGACCAGACCCACCAGACGACCACCAACTACGACCCAGCCCGCGGCACGGTCACTTACACCCTCGACGCCAACGTCAACCGCACCGAGCACACCTACGACGCCCTCGGCCGTATCACTGCCACCTGGCTGCCCAACCGCTCTCGTTCCGCGAACGACACGCCCAACGCGAAGTTCGCCTACGGCCTCGCACGCGACAAAGCTCCCTGGACCTCCGTCGCCACTCTCAAGAGCAGCAGCGCGTACCGCACCGTTTACGCGCTCTACGACTCACAGCTGCGTCCGATTCAGACCCAAACGGAATCACCCCTGGGCGGGAGGATCCTGACAGACACGCGCTATGACAGCCGCGGCCTGATCTACGAGACGTACGCTGACGTCTACGACAACACCACCGCCCCTAACGGCGAGTACGCCCAGGTGCCCTACGGCGGAGCGACCCAGACCCAGACACAATTCGACGGCGCCGGCCGCGCCACGACGTCGACGCTGCTCGTCGACGGGGTGAAGAAGTGGTCCACCACTACGACCTACACCGGTGACTCCGTTGCAACGACGGCGGTCCAGGGCGGCAACGCCACGCGCACTATCACCGACGCCCTCGGCCGCACCACGGAAACGCGCACCTACGGGGGCACCCAGCCCAACGACACCGCCTACGGCGCGACTACCGGCACGTCGTACACCCGGGTCCGCTACACCTACACCAACGACAGCCAGAACGAAACGATCACCGGTCCTGACAACACGCAGTGGAGCTACGAGTACGACCTGTTCGGCCGCCAGGTGAAGGCAGTGGACCCAGACAAGGGCACCACTCGCACCAGCTACACGGCCCTCGACCAGATCGACACGACGACAGACGCCGAGAACCGCACCCTCCTCTACGGCTACGACGAACTCGGCCGCAAGACCGACCTGTGGCAGACCTCCCGCACTGACGCCAACCAGATCGCCGCCTGGACGTACGACAGCCTCCTCAAGGGACTGCCCACAGCGTCCATCCGCTACGAGAACGGCAAGACGGGCAAGGCCTATACCAAGCAGGTCAAGTCCTACGACTCTCTCTACCGCCCCACCGCCACCACCCTCACCCTGCCGTCTGACGACCCACTGGTCACCTCCGGCGGGATTGCAGCGGTCAGCACTTTCGAGACCACGTATCGCCTCGACGGCACAGTCGGCACTATCCGGGAACCCGCCGCTGGGGGACTCGCTTCCGAACTCCTCGAGTACCGCTACAACAACGCGGGCCTGCCGACTGAGCTCTCCGGTACTACCGGCTACGTGCTGGACACCGACTACACAGCTCTCGGACAGGTCGGCCAGATGCAGCTTGGTACCTCAACGGCCGAAGGTACTAAGCGGGTCTTCCTGACCAACACCTACGAACGAGGCACCGGCCGCCTGCTGAGCGCTGCCACAGACGACCAGACCCGTGGCCCCGTCCAGGACCTCACGTACCGCTACGACCAGGCTGGCAACGTCACCTCCATCTTCGACAGCGCGAACATCGGCACAGGCGCCGACAACCAGTGCTTCACCTACGACACACAGCGCCGCCTGGCCGAAGCCTGGACCCCTAAGACAGCGGACTGCGCCACCACGGGCCGTACCACGGCCAACCTGGCTGGCCCCGCCCCGTACTGGACGTCGTACACCTACACGGCATCGGGCCAGCGCAAGACCGAAACGCAGAACACCACCACCCCCGTCACGACGACCTACTGCTACGACGCGGCACGTCCGCACGCCCTGACCGCAACCACGACCACCGGCACGTGCACGGGCCTGCCGCAGCAGTACACCTACGACGACACGGGCAACACCGAAACCCGCGTCGAAAAGCCCGACTCCACCACCACCCAGACGCTCAACTGGAACGCGGAAGGCAAACTCACCCGCCTCATCGAGGGCACCGCGGCCACCTCCACCAACTACCTCTACGACGCCGACGGCCAACTCCTCATCCGCCGTGACAGCGCCACCAACGGTGAGACAGTCCTCTACCTCGGCGCGACTGAACTCCACCTCAAAAGCGGCAAAAAGTGGGCCAATCGCTACTACACCGCAGCTGACGCCACCATCGCCCTGCGCACCAACGAGTCCGGCACCGAGAAGCTCAGTTTCCTCGCCGCCGACCACCACGGCACCAGCTCCATCTCCGTCACCAGCGACTCCACCCAGGCCCTCAGCAAGCGCTACAGCAAGCCATTCGGCACGAGCAGGGGCGCAACGACAGGCGTCTGGCCGGACGACAAGGGTTTCCTCGGCATGCCGGCTGATGCTGGCACGGGCCTGACCCACATCGGCGCCCGCGAATACGACCCCGTCATCGGCCAGTTCATCAGCGTCGACCCCTTGCTGACCCTGGACCAGCACCAGTCGCTCAACGGCTACAACTACGCCAACAACAGCCCTGTCACCCTTGACGACCCGTCCGGTCTCGGGGTCTGCATGCCGGAAGTCGGCTGCGGTGGTGTGAGCTCTGTCCAGGAGGCAGTGAAGAAGCACCAAGATCGGCACCCCGAACAGTACGACGGTGTCGTCGAGGGAAGCGGCTGCGACGCGGCCTGCAATGCAGGCCTGGATTTTGCAGCAAGCAATACGCCAAGCATCTCCGGCCTCCAAGGCATGTGCGGCGTGGACGTGTCCAGCGGATGCGACCAAGAATTTCGGCAGCGCGTCGCCAAAGACTACAAGGAATTGACCGTCTTTGACGATTACTGGAATTGCACAGTTCATCATGACGAAACGGCCTGCGATGTGGCTGGCTCGTCGTTCTCTTCTGGCGGGGCGACTTGGGCCGGCAGCATCGCCTTTATGTTTCTGAATCGAGCTGAAAATCGGCTCGCCATAACAGGGGCTCGAACCGCGGCACAACTGAGAAACTCGCCTGGTGCTGTTACGGGTGGCGCGCTTCTTAAAGATATTTCTGGTCAATGGCTCAGGGGTAATAAGGCGAACGCTGGCAAGATTCCAGGGCAGGTTGCTCGTCAGCTTCAAGGGCGCGAGTTTGCGAAATTCGGAGATTTTCGCGAAGCCTTCTGGGAGGAGGTGTCAAAGGTTCCGGAATTGGCCAAACAGTTCCCCAAGTCAGACAGGACCCGTATGGCGAACGGAAGGGCACCGTTCGTGTTCAAGGGGCAAAACATGGGGAAGAATGCCAATTATGTATTGCATCACGTGACGCCAATCCAGCGCGGTGGGGGTGTATACGACCTGGACAACCTGGTAGTTGTGACCCCGAGATACCATGAAGAGGTGCTGGACCCGAGTTATCACAAGTGAACGGTCTCGTGCACGGAATGGAGAACGAATGAGCATGACGCGCGAGCAGCTCGTCGAGTTGGTTGACAAGATCATGGCCGTGGAGGGCACCGAGGAGGAGGAAGCCATTATGATCGAGACCCTCGAAAGTAATGTGCTGCACCCTCGCGTGCTCGACCTCATCTTCCATCCGCAATCGGAAGGCCTACCGGACGAGCCGACTGCTGAGCAGATCGTCGATGCTGCCCTTTCGTACAAGCCCATCGCGCTGTGAAAGCTTTACAGGTCGCGGCTGTACAAGCACGTCACATTCGGTAGGAGTGAGAATTCCTGCAGCAGGAGAGCGTTCGAGATGTGATCGCGGCGCGCTGATGTCCGTTATCCGCCCGGCCTCCGCCGGGCGGATGCGCCGGAACCGGTGCCCCCACACCGTCCTCGTAGCGGTGCGGCCACCGGTGCGTGGCTGCCACGGAATGGGCGCGAGAGCGCGGGGACTGCGCCGTCTCGGCTCACCCCCATCTCAATTAGGACTGGAATCAGAATGAGGTCTCTCAGGCTTGGGAATGACGAGGTGTCAGTTAGCGTTGATGCGGCCCGGAGGGGGTGGTCGCGACCGAGACTCGTGGTGGGCGCAAGCCGTGGGAGGTTGACGATGGGCTGTGGGAGCGTATCGAGCCGCTGTTGCCGGTGATTGAGCGGCGCTTCCGGTACCCGGGGCGTCGTCGGCTCGATGACCGGCGGGTTCTGTGCGGCATCCTGTTCGTGCTCTACACCGGCATCCCCTGGCGCGACCTCCCGCAGGAACTCGGCTTCGGCTCCGGGATGACCTGCTGGAGGCGACTGCGGGAGTGGAACGAGGCCGGGGTCTGGCAGCGCCTGCACGAGCTGCTGCTGGCCGAACTGCGGGCGGCCGGCATACTGGATCTCTCCCGGGCGTCAGTCGACTCAAGCCATCTGCGGGCGATGAAAGGTGGTGCGGCCACCGGCCCGTCCCCGGTGGACCGGGGCAAGACCGGCAGCAAGCACCACGTGATCGTCGAGGCCCACGGCATCCCGCTGGCCACCACGCTGACCGGCGGCAACCGCAACGACGTGACCCAGCTGATCCCACTGATCCGAGCGGTCCCGCCGATCCGAGGCAAACGCGGCCAACCGCTGCGCCGCCCGAAGCACCTCTACGCCGACCGCGGCTACGACCACGAGAGCTACCGCGACCAGGTCCGACGGTTCGAGATCACCCCGCACATCGCCCGGCGCGGCACCGAACACGGCTCCGGACTCGGCGTACACCGCTGGGTCGTGGAAGGCGCCATCGCACTACTGCACTGGTTCCGCCGCCTACGCATCCGCTGGGAGATCCGCGACGACATCCACCAGGCCTTCATCACACTCGGTTGTGCCGTCATCTGCTGGCGACGACTGATGAGCCCGCTCTGATTCCAGGCCAAAGTAAGGTGGAATCCCATGTCGCGAACTCGCGCCAGCACAAGGAGGCGGAATGCTCGCTGACCCATCGGCGCTGGCGGCCGGAAGGCGTCATTCGGTCGGACGGCGCTGGGATGGAACCGTTCTCGCCGTGGGCAATACCGCAGCCGCTGAATGTCGTGTCGAGCGATGGGAAGACGTCGTCGCGGTGGCAGCTGGCAACGTCCATACCGCGACGAACACGGGCAGGTCTCATACGGTGGGACTCCGGTCGGACGGTACGGTGCTGGCAACGGGGTGGAATGGCGATGGGCAATGTGATGTCGCCGGATGGCGAGGCATCACGGCCGTGGCCGCAGGCTGGCGCCGCACGCTCGGGCTACTCGCGAATGGCCGCGTGCTAGCAGTTGGCCGGAGTTCAGAAGGACAGTGCGACGTGCAGTCCTGGCGCGAGATGGTCGTCCTCTCGTGTGGTGACTGGCACTCGGTCGGCGTCCGGTCAGATGGTTCTGCACTGGCCGCGGGGAACAACCGACGAGGGCAGTGTGCCGTTGAAGGGTGGCGTGACCTAGCCGCCATTTCGGCCGGGTATCTCCATACCGTCGGCCTCAGAGCCGACGGGCGGGCAGTAGCGACCGGAGACCGGGCAACCGGGGCGTGCGAGGTCGATGAGTGGGAAGACGTGGTGGCGCTCGGCGCGGGCAGCTACCACACCGTCGGGGTCACTGCGTCCGGACGGGTCCTCGCAGCGGGAGACAACAGCTACGGACAGTGCGAAGTCGGCGATTGGCGCGACATTGTCGCCGTGGCGGCCGGTTCAACGCACACCCTTGGCCTGCGTGCCAACGGCACAGTCGTGACCACAGGAAACAATGCCGACAGACAGTGCGAAGTCGATGCCTGGTCCGGAGTCCAGCTTCCACAGGCCTCCGGGCCGCACCAACGCGAACTGACACGCCGTCATTCCCGAGCCACAGAGACCTCATTCTGATTCCAGTCCTTACTGGGACGCGTCGGCATGGCCTACCAGATGGTCATCGGCGGCGGAATCACGCTCGGCGCTGCCCTCGCGGGTCTTGAAGCCGACTCCTTCGGGCTTCGCGCCCCCTTCTACATCGGGGGCGCTCTGCTACTCGCCGCAAGCTTGATCAGCATGCGCCCCGCCAGCAACGACACTCCAACACCACGTGGCTCAACCGGATCAAGGGTTCATACAGTCCGACGACGCACTGGAGGTACACAAGCGACTGAGCCGGAGCGCGACCGATGAGCCGCATCGGGAGAGGCGTGCACCCTTGGCGGCCCAGTGCAGCGCACCCTTTGCGGAGCCCTTCGCCCGAAGCAGGCCCCGCGTCCGACATGAGACATCAACGGGCTGAGACAGGCCGACAGGTCACATAACGCCGTCCAGCCCGGTGTCCGCGGGCAGCTGCGCGAGTGCCGCCGCCCGGATCTCGGGGAACGAGCCGGTCATGTCCGTCTCCTGCCGGGAGCGCAGCAGCACCCGCCCGTCCCCGTGCACGGCGAGCTGGGCGCGGTAGCCGTCCCACTTCGGCTCTGCTGCCCACCCCAGGGGTAGCGCGGGGCTGTCCACGGGCACCGTCAGCATCGGCTCGGGCAAGGACCACGTCATGCCGTCATGCCTTTCCGCCTCGGCCACCGCCGGCCCGGCGAGCGGATCACCGTCACCCGGCAGCCGGTCACCGCCTGGAGCTAGTCGAAGATGCCGAGCGCCGTATCGGGACGGCAGTGAATGCACGCCGGTACCTGATGGCGCAGCGCCTCGATCGCTTGCTGCCGGGTGGCCGGGCGGCACCGGCCGCTCTTGGCCGCCGCCCAGCAGTCGCCGGTGTGCACAGCGTCCACGTTGGTGCGGTTGAGGCCGTGCTGGATCAGCCAGTCCGGCGGGGCCGGCCGCGTCTCCATGCCGCGGCGCCGCTCCGCCTCGCGTCGTTCCTCGAGGGCGATCCAGCCGTCGATCTGGGCGAGGGCTGCCGTCGCCTGCTGAACCACCACGCGGCGGGCGAAGTGGAGCAGCTGGAGCCGCGACGGTTCATCGTTCATGCGTTCGATTCTATGAACCGAGGGAGGGGCTGGAATCGGCGGAGTCTATCCACAGGCCAACGCTTTTACGGTCGGTGTCCGCTTCCGGGTGTGAGGTGCCGGGAGCGCAGACCGAAAGGGCACGGCCCATGGCACAGACGAAGTTCGACAAGCAGGTGGAGGAGTCCGCCGACTCCCTCGTGCGCGGCATCGGCCGCATCCTGGCCGGCCGGGACCCGGACGGCGTCAAGCGGACCGACGCCACGTTCTGGCGCTCGGGCACCCGCGTCCTGCCGAAGGTGGAGGGCAAGGTCCGGCGCCGCTCCTACAAGCCCGGGTGGCGGCGCCTGTCCTTCCGCCTGGCGCTGGGGACCGGCGTCTATGAGATCGGCTACCTGGCCACCTAGGACCTGGACACCACCGTGCACAACACCCAGGAGCTGTGGGACAACCGGGAGCAGGTCCTGGCGACGCTGGAGAGCGGCGGGATCGGCGGGGCCTGCGTGCTTCACGATCAGCACCTCCGATGTGAAGGAGTGAATCGTGGGTCCGTCGCCGGCGAGCGCGGCCTCGCGGGCGCTCAGCGCCTGGGTCACCTCGGGGACCGGGATGTTCAGCGACCGGAACCTGGCCTCGATGGTCTGATTGGCCGGGTGGTCGGCCCTGAGTACCGCCATACCGGTCGTGGTGGTGATCAGCATGGGAGGGGCGACACGGTCGAACGGCTCCGGCAGGTCGAACGTGCCGTCCACGTCGAGGGCGATGCTCCCGTCCTCCCGGAGAGTCACGGTATCGCCGGCGCTCCCGCTCCATTGGGCCGGGAACAAGGCGATGACCGCCGCGCCGGTATCCGACTCGTAGTTGAACTGGCTGATCCGCTCCGCCAGATCGGTCTGGACGGAGCAGTCATCCTCGACCATGGTGTAACTGAGCGTCGCGTCCTCAGTGGCAATGGGTGCCTCCTCGTCGGTGAAAATCCTTCTCTTCTCGGTCTCGGCACGGACCCGATCCGACAACGCACCCCCCGAGTCTTCATGTGATCCGCATCACAGCTCGTCGGGGCCGGTCAGCCAGCAGCAACAACGGAGCACCCCCGCGTCGGCGGGGAGGACTCGCCCAGCGTCCTCATGGCGAAGGTGGGCGATGAAGCACCCCCGCGTCGGCGGGGAGGACGTGTCCGGGCCGAACTCGCCGGGTCGCTGCGGAGCACCCCCGCGTCGGCGGGGAGGACAAGTGCCCGAGTTTGATACCGGTCGGATCCAGCGGAGCACCCCCGCGTCGGCGGGGAGGACACCGGATACCAGTCCGCCGTCGACCCGTCGAGCGGAGCACCCCCGCGTCGGCGGGGAGGACGCCGCAACCACGAACCAGTGCTCTCAAACCGACGGAGCACCCCCGCGTCGGCGGGGAGGACAGCAGTTCCGGGAAGGTCGTCATGCGCTGAGTCGGAGCACCCCCGCGTCGGCGGGGAGGACTCCGGCGTGCTGGGCGCATTCGGCGGCGAGGGCGGAGCACCCCCGCGTCGGCGGGGAGGACGGTCAAGCCCGAGCAGCTCGGCGCGTTCGACGGGGAGCACCCCCGCGTCGGCGGGGAGGACGCGGTGCGGGCCTTGTTGCGGGTCGTCCGCGCCGGAGCACCCCCGCGTCGGCGGGGAGGACGCGGGAAACGACTCCAGGATCCGGCGGGCCGGCGGAGCACCCCCGCGTCGGCGGGGAGGACATCGCACGGCGGCCGGACACGGCCGCCTCGTACGGAGCACCCCCGCGTCGGCGGGGAGGACGGGTCAATGCCATGTAGCTGCTGCCTTTCAGGCGGAGCACCCCCGCGTCGGCGGGGAGGACATCCCCTTGATGATCAGGTTGTAGTCGTGGGCCGGAGCACCCCCGCGTCGGCGGGGAGGACGCCGGCGACTCCGGCTTCGGGGTGATGACCGACGGAGCACCCCCGCGTCGGCGGGGAGGACTTGTTCTCCGGCCTTCAGGTCGGCTTCCCCGGCGGAGCACCCCCGCGTCGGCGGGGAGGACATCCGCCGGGGCGGGACCGCCTACCTGGTCACCGGAGCACCCCCGCGTCGGCGGGGAGGACGCTGCCGGAAGACCCTCCGGGGCCGGAAACCGCGGAGCACCCCCGCGTCGGCGGGGAGGACGGTACCGCGGCCCCCACCGACGGCTCGAACGTCGGAGCACCCCCGCGTCGGCGGGGAGGACTGGGCAGCGTCGGACTCGATCCCCACCTTCACCGGAGCACCCCCGCGTCGGCGGGGAGGACGTTGAGGCCGTTAGACGGGCACGAGTGGCTATCGGAGCACCCCCGCGTCGGCGGGGAGGACGACGGGCGCCGGGGCGGGTGGGCCGTGATGGTCGGAGCACCCCCGCGTCGGCGGGGAGGACCGGTCCGATCAGACAGCCGCAGCGAGTTAGTGCGGAGCACCCCCGCGTCGGCGGGGAGGACTTTCTGACCTGCGGTTCAGTGGTGGCTTTGCAGTCGCTTTGCCGATTTGTTGGGTGTGGGGCGGCGGGGTGGGCGGGTCACGTGATGACTTTAGACCGTGTCCTCCATGGTCAGTTGGTCGTTGGTTCGGTTATGGGGAGTGGGCGGTGGGGATGGATCGTGCCGGATGGCTTATGAGAGATCGCCGAGCCATTGTTGCCGCCGGCGCGGGTGCGTCCGCAGGGCGGCGGAGTCGCGAACATCGATGACGAGGCTGTGTTCGCCGCGATCATCTATGTGCTGGTCAGTGGCTGTTCCTGGCGGGCGTTGCCGCCGTGCTTCGGGGCGTCCAAGTCGACCGTGCACCGCCGGTTTCTTATCTGGTCCCGGGCCGGTGTGTGGGGACGACTGCACCAGAAGGTGCTCGAGTTCCTGGACGGCCAGAACCTCGTCGACCTGTCGCGCGCTGTCCTCGACTCCGCTCACGTCCGCGCTAAAAAAGGGGCGAACTTGCAGGTCCGTCGCCCGTGGACCGGGGTAAGCCCGGTTCCAAGATGCACGTCCTGTCCGACGCGAACGGACTGCCTCTACGCGTCGGCCTCTCCGCGGCCAACACTCACGACAGCCTCGCCCTGAAGCCGATGCTGTCCCATTTCCACATGGGACACGAATCCCACGCGACCGATTCCAAGCCTGTGCGGCTTCACGCGGACAAGGCGTACGACGTCCCTCACCTGCGGCGATGGCTTTGGGGCAAGCGCATCGGTGTCCGCATCGCCCGCAAAGGCATCGACTCCAGCGAGCGGCTCGGCCGACGCAGGTGGGTCATCGAACGCACCATGTCCTGGCTGACCGGATACCGGCGCCTCAACCAGCGCTACGAACGGCGCCCCCGCAATTACCTGGCCTTTCTCGGACTGGCAGCTGCACTCTGCTGCTACAAACGGCTCCTCAAACTGACCATGTAGGACACGGTCTTAGTCGTTGTGGTGTGTGGGGGCGGTGTCGGTGGCGTGTGGTTGGATCCGTGGTTCGTCAGGACGGTGGGCGGGTGGGGAGGGGTGGGTCGTGTCGCGGGTGGGGGGAGAGGGGCTGGATGAGTCGGTGTGGGGGAAGTCGCGTGGGTTGGATCCGGGGCTTCCGCCGTATCCGCTGGTGAGGCATCTTCTCGATGCGGCTGCTATGGCGCTGCACTTGTGGGACGTGTATTTGTCGGGAAATCAGCGGCTGAGCATCGCGGAGGGGCTGGGCCTGGCTGCCGAGCCGGGCAGGGCACGGGCGGTGGTGGGGTTGTGCGCGGGGCTGCACGACATCGGCAAGGTCTCGCATTTTCAGTTCTGTTCCCGGCACGGCGGTGAGCGTCTTACCGCGTCGTTGCGCGAGGACGCCGGGAGGGTGGGCTCGGAGCGGTTGGGTCATGACGTGGCCGGGATGCGGGCGACCGCGGACGTGTTGGCGGTCTTGGGCTTCGACGCCGATGGGGAGACGGCGGCGGCGGAGCGGGTCGCGGAGATCGTCGGGGGGCATCACGGCCGTTTCCATCGCGACGAGGGCGGGGGCGGCTCGCCGTTTCTGGGCGGGCCAGTCTGGGCGCGGCAGCGTGCGGCGCATGCGTCGGCGGTGCACGGCCTGCTGGGTTCTCCCGAGGCGCCGGAGTCGTTCAAGGCGGCTGCCGGGGTGCTGGTGACGGGGGTGGTCATCCTCGCGGACTGGCTGGTCAGCCAGGCCGACTATCTGCGGGGCCGGCAGAGAAGTCTGGAGGTGTCGCTGGCGGCGCATTTCGCGCGTTCGTGTGCGGATGCGGCAGGGCTGCTGGCCGATGCCGGGCTGGCGCCGGTGGGGCTGCGACGCCGGGGCTTCGCCGAGGCGTACGGGATCGACGGGCAGCCCAACGCGCTGCAGCGCTCGGTCATGCAGGAGCTGCCCGCGGCGGCGGGGGCGGGGGGCCGGGGCGGGATTTTGCTGGTGACGGCTGCTCCGGGGGACGGCAAGAGCGAGGCCGCTCTGGAGGCGGAGCGGGTGCTCTCGGGTGTGTTCGGCACGCACGGGTTCGCGTTCCTGCTGCCGACGATGGCGACTAGCGACCAAATGTACGGGCGGGTCGCGCAGGCGCTGGCGCGGCAGTCCGGCGAGGGGGCGGGCCTGACGCTGGTGCACAGCATGGCCTGGCTGAACAGCGCGTATACGGATGAGACGTTGGAGGCGGGTCAGCAGGTGGTGACCTGTGACGCGGACGAGGCCGGCCCGCGGAGGCGGCGGGCGCAGGCCGATATGCGGCCGCGGCAGTGGCTGCGCGGCTCCAAGCGTCCGCTGCTGGCGCAGTTCGCGGTGGGCACGGTGGACCAGGCGCTGATGTCGGTGCTGCCGGTGCGGCACAACGCTTTGCGGTTGCTGGCGCTGTCGGGCAAGACGTTCATCGTGGACGAGGCGCACGCCTACGACGCCTACATGCAGGTGTTGCTGGGCCGGCTGCTGAACTGGCTGGGCGCCTACGGTGTCCCGGTCGTCCTGCTGTCGGCCACGCTGCCCGCTTCGGTCAGTGACCGGCTGATCAAGGAGTATCTGCAGGGCGCCGGGCACCGGCGGGACAGCCTGGGCGAGCGGACGTTCCCGGCCCCATATCCGGGCTGGCTGTATGTGGACGGCGCCAGCGCCCGCGCGACGCAGATCTCGCCGACGCGGCGCCTGGAGCAGGCCAGTGAGCGCAGCATGGAGCTGCGCGTCGTCGTGGAGCCGGTGGTGCGCGGTGCGGGCGCGGCCCGTGACCGTCTGGCGGTGATCGAGCGACTGGTGGAACCGGTGGCCGCAGGCGAGGGCGGCACCGCCTTGGTGGTGTGCAACACCGTCGGTGACGCGCAGGAGACCTACCTCAGCCTGCGCACACGCTTCGACGACCGCTCCCATGCCGAGGCGGGGATGGTGCAGTTGCTGCACGCCCGCTTCCCCGGCGACGTGCGCGAAGCACGGACCGGCGAGGTCACCCAGGGGATGGGCCGCACCGGACCGCGGCCGGCGCGCCGGATCGTGGTGGCCACGCAGGTCGTCGAGCAGTCCCTCGACCTGGACGCCGACCTTGTCATCAGTGACCTTGCCCCACTGTCCCTGCTGCTGCAGCGGGCCGGCCGGTGCTGGCGGCATGAGCACTGGTGGGCCCGCCACGGCTATCCCGGCGGCCGCGGCCGCGCCGGCGGGGCGCGGGCGCCGCGCCTGGTCGTGCTCGACCCGCTGGCTGAGGACGGGGCCGTGCCCCGGCAGTGGGGCGAGGTCTACTCCGAGTTCCTGCTCGATCGGACCTCCGTGAAGCTGAGCGAGCTCACCGCTGGAGCGGTCTCGATTCCCGACGACGTGCAGGAGCTGGTCGAGGCGGTGCACGGAACCAAGGCGGAGTCCTTCGACTGGGATGCGTTCGACAGCCGGCGCGCGACGGCCTGGACCGCTCATCAGGGCACACAGCTGGCGCAGCGCGGGCAGGCTGGCCTAGTGGCCATCTGCCGGGCGCGCAGCGTGCGGGGCCTGCATACCCTGCACGGTCTGCCGGGCGAGGAGGACGAGTGGGAGACCGCCACCCGCCTGGGAGCCAAATCGGTGCGGCTGCTGTGCGCATACGTGCACGCCGACGGGCGAAGGACGCTCGACCGTGCGGGCGCTGAACCGGTCCCCGACCCGGGCGCGGGACACAAGATGCCCGCCACCGCGGTGCGGGCGGTGATGCGGCGCACGGTCCCGGTGAGCGCCGACTGGTTCCACGCTGAGGACGCCCAGACCCTCGATCCTCCGCCGTCGTGGGCGGAGCATCCGATGCTGGCAGAGGTCCGGGTGCTGTACCAGCTGGTCGATCACGGAACCGTCCACGCGGTGGCCGTCGGCGGCAAGACTCTGCACCTGGACGAGGATCTCGGGCTCGTACGGCGCTGAGCCGCGCGGCCGACCTCTGCCCGGCGCCCCCGCATCGGCGAGGAATGATTTCCAGGGCAGAGCCGCCCGTGCCCGTCCACTGAAACACCCCCACCACGGCGGGGAGCGGGCTTTGTCAGCGCGGTGGCCGGCCGACTGGCATGAAGGCTAACCGGTCAGACGACAGTGCGCCTCAGCTGCGGCAACGAGCACGGTGCCGCACGCTCCGACGGCGGGCGCATCCGGACGCAGCCCGATCACGATGATGGCGATAACCACGGCCACGGCCCAGCCTGGCTCCACGGGGGTCGGCAAAGACGGACTGCTGCACGTCTCCCCTCAACGCTCGCCCCGTGAATCTGACGTGACGCGACGTACCGTGCTGTCAGGTACCGCTCCAGTGCACTCTTCCGCAACCTCCCCACTTCCCCTCCATACCACCCCTGCCCCTCCACCTTCACCATTTCCCCGCGAGGTGGCCCCGATGGTGCTCTGCAGGTCCGCGTTCCGGCCGTTTTGAGGGCCGTTGTCAGTGGTGGGTGCTTCAATGTCGGCCACGACGCCGGAGATTGGCCTGGGGGGCCGGTTGCCATGCCGCGGCGTTGCGCTGAGCCGCGTTCATTGCGAAGGGGTGAGGATGTGAGTGGGGGGTTCGATCTGCGGGACGAGCCGTGGATTCCGGTGCGGTTGCTGACGGGTGAGTCGGTGCGGCTGGGCCTGCGGGAGCTGTTCCAGCGGGCGCATGAGATCGCGGATGTGGAGCTGCCGGTGCCGCCGGCAGCGGCGGGTCTGCTGCGGATCCTGGCCGCGATGACCGCGAGGATCGCCCAGGACGCAGGGGTGCGCCTGGACGATACGGGTGTCGCGGAGGACATCGAGGACTGGCACGCGTTGCGCCGGCGGATCCTCAAGCGCGGCCGGTTCGATCCCGAAGCGGTGAATGCCTACTTCGACCGTCGGGTGCCGGCGGGCCGGTTCGATCTGTTCGATCAGCAGCGGCCGTTTCTGCAGGATCCGCGGCTGGCCGCCGAGTGCGTGGACGCGAACGGGGCACCCAATCCGTCCGGAGTGAACAAGCTGGTGCTGGGGCGGCCGACGGGCGTCAACGGCGCGGTGCTGTTCGGGCACTTCACGGACACCTCACCGGTCGAGGTGCCCGCCCATGAGGCGGTGTGGCACCTGATCGCCCAGTTGTACTTCGGCCCCGCCGGCCAGTGCACACCGCGGCGAATCACTACTGTGCGCACGGGCAGCGGGGATGCGGCGCCGTTGCGGAAGTCCGTGTCCTACTTCGCGTGGGCGCCACAGCTGTTCACCACGCTGGTGCTGGCCGTACCCGGCCCGCAGGTCGAGGCGGACTGGGAAGCGGCAGATGCCTGCCCGTGGGAGGAGGAGCTGAACGCTCCGCTGGAGCCTGTTGCCGCCATCACGTGGCCGGGCCGGTTGCTGACGGGCCGGTCCCGCCACGCAGCGCTGCTTGTTCCCTCGCTCGACGGCCGGTCGGTGACCGACGCCTACCTGACCTGGTCGACGCACGAGCCCGCCCCGCAGGTGCGTGATCCCTACCAAATCCTCGACCGCCGCAAGGACGACGCGTTCCAGCCGCGGGAAGCCGACGGCGCGCGGGCGCTGTGGCGGGATGTGGACTCCCTGCTCCTCAAAGACAGCGCGCACGACGCGCAGCGGCCGCCGTGCCTGGAGGACCTGCCCAAGCAGCTGCTGCCTTCCCTGCGGGTGCGGGCTTACGGGTTCGAGCAGGACGGCCAGCAAAAAGACAGCGTCTGGTTCCAGGCGACGACTCCGCCCGTGCTGCAGTGGCAGGAGGAGTCGGATCCGGCCATAGCCCATCACATCAGCCGCTGTCACCGCGCGGCCGAGGACACCGCGTCCCGCCTCGAGTTCGCCGCGAAGGTCGCCTGGCGGCTCGCCACCGACGCACAAGCCGACCCTTCCCCCAAAGCCAAGGTCAGAATCGACCAGCGCAAGCCCGGACCCTGGGCATCGGCAGCGCTGGCCCGCTACTGGCCGTGCGCGGAAGACGAGTTCTGGCGGCTGGCCGCACCGGAGCAGACCACAGCCGCCATCGAGCGGCCGTTCGTCCGGGCGGCACTGGCCGCACTGAACGAGGCGATCGGCCAGGCCAACCGCGCCGACATCCGGGTGGCGCGGGCCCGCGCCCGCGCCCGCGCTCTTGTGCTTGCCCTGCTGCCCGCCCCGCACGCGGCCTGATCCGGCCGCCCCAGCGCCGCGACACCGGCCGCCCCCCCCCGTTTTGTTTCCGCCCGCGCTTCACCAGGGATGTGCCATGACCTTCTCCCCTCCGGCGCCCGCGACGCCGAAGAAACCCCCCTACTCTTCCGACCGCTTCGTGGCCTACGTGTTCGACCTGTGCGAATCCAAGCGGACACGAGCCGAACTGCGCCGCGGACTCGGCCTGCCCGTCGAGCGCTGCAACTACCTGCACCGCTACCTCGTGCCGTGGACCGCTGAGGCACACCCAGACGCCAAACGCGCCCACTACGCGGTGGCCGCGCTGATCGCCGCCCGCCCGCGCACCGCCCGCGACCTGCCCGCCCCTGGCGCGGCGGACGGTGAAGGCGCTGCCGCCCGGCGCGCCCGCGCCAACCTCGGAGCCTGTCTTGGACAGGCCGTCACCAAAGGCGTCCTGAAACCGGCAACCGCCGAAAGTGCCCTGCATCTGATGGCACGGCAGTCCGCCGACGCCATCCACCCGGGCCTGCCCGCCCTGACCCGACAGCTACTCAACGGCGGCACCCCCCTGGACTGGGCGGTCCTCCTGCAAGACCTCACCTGGTGGAACCGCGACCGCGACCGCATCGCCACCGCCTGGCTCGAAAGCTACTTCCGTATCACCACCGCCGAAACCACGCCCGACACCGAGGGCACCGAACCCCCCGACCTGACCGAGGAGACCCAGCGATGACCCTCTACCTGGACCTGAGCACCCTGCAGTCGGTGCCGGCCGCGAACCTCAACCGGGACGATCTCGGCTCCCCCAAGCAGGTCCGCTACGGCAACGTCCCCCGCATCCGGGTCTCCAGCCAGTCCTGGAAGCGGGTCATCCGCCACGGCGTCGAGCAGGACCTGGGCGAGAAGGCCGCACGCACCCGCATGGTGCCCGTCAAGGTCAAGCAGGCCCTGGAGAAGGCCGGCTGGCCCGCCGACCTGGCGGAGTTCGCCGGTGCGCAGGTCGCCGCCAGCGCCGGGAAGAAAGGCATCGGCACCGAGAAAGAAGGGCACACCTCCGTCCTGCTGTTCCTGCCCGAAGCCGCCATCGACGAGCTGGCCGCGGTGTGCGCCGAGCACCGCGAGGCGCTGGAGAAGGGACAGGGCAGCAAGAAGCCCGGACAGCTGCTGCCCCCCGCCCGCATCGAGGAGATCCTCAAGCGGCGCACCGCCTCCATCAGCCTGCTGGGACGGATGCTGGCAGAACTGCCCGACGCCAACGTCGACGGCGCCGCCCAAGTCGCCCACGCCTTCACCACCCACACCGCCGAACCGCAGCGTGACTACTTCACCGCCGTCGACGACTGGCTGGGCGAGGCCGAGAGCGGAAGCGGCCACCTGGATACCGCCGAGTTCAGCGCCGGCGTCTTCTACCGCTACGCCACCGTCAACATCACCGACCTGGTCAAGAACCTGGAAGGCGACACCAAAGCCGCCCACACCGTCCTCGCCTCCTTCGCTGAGCACTTCCTGCTCTCCCTGCCCCAGGCCAAGAAAAACAGCACCGCCCCACACACCCTGCCCGACCTGGCCTACCTGGCGGTGCGCGAACACCGCCCGCTCTCCCTGGCCGCAGCGTTCGAGACCCCCGTGACCGCCGACCCCCGAGGCGGCTTCTCCACCACCTCCCGCCAAGCGCTCGCCGCCTACGCCCACGAGATCAACCGGCTCACCGGCGACCGCAGCCGCCGCTTCCACGGCCACGCCACCATCGCCCCCGACGAACGCCTCACCGGCCTCGGCCAAGAGCACGACTCCTACGACGAGCTGATCGAAGCCTCCCTCGAAGCAGCCCTGCCCCAGTCCGGAGAACAGCAGTGAGCGGAATTCTGCTGCGCCTGGCCGGCCCCCTGCAGTCGTGGGGAGAACGCTCCGCGTTCACCCCCGTGCGAGACACCGCCCCCTTCCCCACCCGCTCCGCCCTCATCGGACTGTTCGCCGCCGCGGAGGGCATCGCCCGCGACGACGCCCTCCCCGACCGCTACGACCACCTGCGCCTCACCGTCCGCGTCGACCGCCCCGGCGTACGGCTCATCGACTACCACACCGTCGGAGGCGGCCTGCCCAAACCACGCACCGCCGCCACCAGCGGCGGCAGCAACAAGGGCGCCGCCGTCATCACCCGGCGCCACTACCTGGCCGACGCCGTCTTCGTCGTCGCCGTGTCCGGCCCCGACCAGACCCTCACCCAGCTGGCCCGAGCGCTGCGCCGCCCACACTGGGCCCCCTACCTGGGCCGCCGCTCCTGCGTGCCGGACGAGCCGTTCGTGCTGCGCACCCACGTCGACGACCCCGAAGCCGAACTGCGCCGCGAAGTCCCCCTCAGCCGCACCGTCCCCGCCGGCCGAAGAGACGACACCGTCGACGTGGAGTTCCTGCGCGAAGACCCGCCGCCCGCACAGAGCGGTCCCGGGGCCGACACCCTCGACGTCAACGACATCCCGGTCAGCTTCTCCCCGCACGGCCGCAGCCACCGCATGCGCCGCCTGTACCGCAGCGTGGAGCAACTGCCCCAGACCCTGACCGGCCCCCAGCACACCCTGATGCGGCGACTGATCGACTACGCCCACACCGAGGAAAGCGCATGAACGACTACCCGGTCCTCGCCCGCATCCGCCTCAACCCCCACCACCGCGCAGTGCACCGCGACCTGCGCGACGCCACCCAGATGCACCGCACCGTGATGCGCATGGTCCCCGACAACCTGGGCGACTCGCCGCGCCTGAAAGCCGGACTGCTCTACCGGCTGGAGGAGACCGACACCTCCAGCACCCTCCTCGTCCAGGCCGCCCACCTCGACCCGGCGCTGCTGCCCGCCGACTACGGCCACGCCGAGATCAAAAACCTGGTGCCCATGTTCACCGCGCTGCGCAAAGGGCTCGCTGTCCGCTACCGCATCGTCCTCAACCCAGCCAAACGCGAACGCCTCCCGCTCGACCAGAAGAACAAACGCGGCAGAGTGCTCCCGCTCTCCGGGGCGGAAGCCGACCAATGGTGGCTTCGCCGCGCCGCCGACGCCGGCCTGCACCTCCACGTCCTGACCCCCACCAACCAGCCCCCCGCACGCCCCCAGGGCCAACAGGCCCCGCCGATGCGGCACACCCTGATCCGCTACGACGGCACCGCCACCGTCACCGACCCCGACGCCCTGGCACAGGCCGTCCTGAACGGCATCGGCCGCGGCAAGTCCTACGGCGCCGGCCTGCTCAGCCTCGCCCCGGCCAGCGCGCCGTGAGCGCTCTGGACAAGGGCAGCCAGGCACGCCGACGCCTGGCCGCGCCCACGCTGGCCATGCTGCCCCGCGTCGCCGACTCCCTGTCGTTCCTCTACCTGGACATGGTCCGCGTCGTTCAGGACGACACCGGCGTGTGCGCACAGATCCAGGCCGGAGACGACCGGACCGACCTGGTTTACCTCCCCACCGCCGCGCTGTCCTGCCTCCTGCTCGGCCCGGGCGTGTCCATCACCACCCCCGCCCTGACCACGCTCGCGCGCCACGGCACCAGCGTGGTCTGCACCGGAGCGGGAGGCGTCCGCGCCTACGCCGGCATCCTGCCCGACTCCCTGACCACCCACTGGCTCGAACAGCAGGTCACGGCCTGGGCCGATCCCGCCCGGCGCCTCGACATCGCCAAACGCATGTACGGCATGCGCTTCGACGATACCGAACTCCCCGACGCCGTCACCCTGGAGCAGTTGCGCGGCATGGAGGGCCAGCGCATGAAAGCCCTCTACAAGATCCTCGCCCAACAGCACGGCATCGGCCGCTTCCGCCGCACCTACCACCCCGACCAGTGGCACGCCCAAGACCCCGTCAACCTCGCCCTGTCCGCCGCCAACACCTGCCTGTACGGCATCGTCCACGCAGCCGTGCTCGCCCTGGGCCTGTCACCCGCCCTCGGCTTCGTCCACGCCGGCACCCAGCACGCCTTCGTCTACGACATCGCCGACCTCTACAAAGCAGAAACCACCCTGCCCCTCGCCTTCGCCCTGCACCAGTCCGCCAACCCCGAACAGGAAGCCCGCCGCCGCTTCCGCGAAGACCTCCGCCTCCTGCGACTGTTGCCCCGCATCGTCCACGACGTCCAGGCCCTGATGACACCAGCACAGGCCGACGCCGACCCACATGGTGAGAGCCGCTGCGAGCGGCGCGACGTCGAGATGGTCCACCTGTGGGACCCCAAGGCAGGCACCCTGCCAGCCGGCGTCAACTACGCATCGGGCGGTGCCTGATGCCGTCCATGCTGGTGATCGCCACCACCGCGGTCCCCGACCACCTGCGCGGCGCCCTGAGCCGGTGGACCAGCGAAGTAGTACCAGGCATCTTCGTCGGATCCGTCTCCGCCCGCGTACGCGACCACCTCTGGCAAGCTGTCACCGAAACCGTCGGCAACGGAGCAGCCGTCCTCATCCACCCAGCACCCACAGAACAGGGCTACGCCATCCGCACCGCAGGAACCCGCCGCCGCGTCCCCGAAGACTTCGACGGCCTCACCCTCATCCGCATGAGAGCCATGACTCCGGCAAAGAACCAGCAAAGCCCTTCATAAGTCGCAGGTCGCAAAGGGTCCTCCCCGCCGACGCGGGGGTGCTTCGGACGAGAACCGCGGCGAGCGCGAGGGGCGGCAGTCCTCCCCGCCGACGCGGGGGTGCTTCGACCGGGGGGATGACGGCGGCGTACACAGTGGCGTCCTCCCCGCCGACGCGGGGGTGCTTCGGATGAGTGGCGGCCGTGAACCACAGCCTGGACGTCCTCCCCGCCGACGCGGGGGTGCTTCGTCCCCGGGGTCCGGCGGTACCAGCGCCTTCCCGTCCTCCCCGCCGACGCGGGGGTGCTTCGTTAACTGGAGATAGCCACTCGTGCCCGTCTAAGTCCTCCCCGCCGACGCGGGGGTGCTTCGGGGCTGATGGGATTTGGAGGGCCGAAGAGAGCGTCCTCCCCGCCGACGCGGGGGTGCTTCGTTCGGCCGGTGTCTTCTGCGTCATGCGGTTCAGTCCTCCCCGCCGACGCGGGGGTGCTTCGCTGCTGCGGCAGGTGGCCGACTGCTGGAACAGGTCCTCCCCGCCGACGCGGGGGTGCTTCGCTGTCCGGCTACGAGTCGGCGCACGACATCGCGTCCTCCCCGCCGACGCGGGGGTGCTTCGATCGCAGAGGCCAAGGCGTTCGCGTCCGACGTGTCCTCCCCGCCGACGCGGGGGTGCTTCGTTCCTGGTTGAGGCGGGCGAGATCGACCGCGAGTCCTCCCCGCCGACGCGGGGGTGCTTCGCTGGTGCACGGCCTCGAACGGCAGCTCCTGCTGTCCTCCCCGCCGACGCGGGGGTGCTTCGCAGGAGTGGGGATCGGGCTCGGCCGCCCGGGAGTCCTCCCCGCCGACGCGGGGGTGCTTCGACCGGATACAGCGCGGCCGCCGAGGCGGCGAAGTCCTCCCCGCCGACGCGGGGGTGCTTCGGCCCTGAGGAAGGCGGTCACGGCTGGCTCCTTGTCCTCCCCGCCGACGCGGGGGTGCTTCGAATGTAAGAGCGCGTCACGCAGGATGGCCGTAGTCCTCCCCGCCGACGCGGGGGTGCTTCGGCCCAGGACGGGAAGGCGAGGTTCGAGCGTTGGTCCTCCCCGCCGACGCGGGGGTGCTTCGGCGCGGGATTGCCCGGCGGACTGCACCAGGTCGTCCTCCCCGCCGACGCGGGGGTGCTTCGCGAGCGTGTCGACGAGCAGTCCCAAAGCGTGCGTCCTCCCCGCCGACGCGGGGGTGCTTCGTACGTGCCCGAGCTGCGTGCGGGGCACCGGCCGTCCTCCCCGCCGACGCGGGGGTGCTTCGGAGACAAACGAGGCGGCGTGGCAGGCGTACCTGTCCTCCCCGCCGACGCGGGGGTGCTTCGGCCGCCGCATCGCCTACCGCACCGTCCGCGCCGTCCTCCCCGCCGACGCGGGGGTGCTTCGGCAACCGCACGGTCGACGACGAGAACACCGCCGTCCTCCCCGCCGACGCGGGGGTGCTTCGATCACACCGGTGTCGAGTATTTCGGCCACTGTGTCCTCCCCGCCGACGCGGGGGTGCTTCGCCATCGCCTCCGGCCGCATCACCCCACCCACCGTCCTCCCCGCCGACGCGGGGGTGCTTCGTCGCGTGCCGCGCAGGCCCGCATGCGCAACGTGTCCTCCCCGCCGACGCGGGGGTGCTTCGGTGTCCGGATTTGCCTCGGGAGGCGTCCTGCGGTCCTCCCCGCCGACGCGGGGGTGCTTCGCTCGCCGAAGAGCGCCTGGCGGCCGGCCTGTTGTCCTCCCCGCCGACGCGGGGGTGCTTCGAGCGTCACCGTCACCACCGTCTACCAGACCCTGTCCTCCCCGCCGACGCGGGGGTGCTTCGGATCCGGCTGCATCGATCATCGCCGCCCAATCCGTCCTCCCTGCCGACGCGGGGGTGCTTCGAGAGTCAGGTTCAGATGGTGGGTGGTTTTAACGTCCTCCCCGCCGACGCGGGGGTGCTTCGTCGAGCGAGCGGAGCGCCGGGTTGGAGTCGGGGTCCTCCCCGCCGACGCGGGGGTGCTTCGCAGCTCGTCGGTGACGGTCAGGATCTCGTCCGGTCCTCCCCGCCGACGCGGGGGTGCTTCGATCGACAACATCGCGCCGGGCTCGATGCCGGAGTCCTCCCCGCCGACGCGGGGGTGCTTCGCCAACGCCGACACCGGCGCGATCGGCATCATGGTCCTCCCCGCCGACGCGGGGGTGCTTCGCTGGTTACCGTGCCGTCGGCGGCCGTGTCGCAGTCCTCCCCGCCGACGCGGGGGTGCTTCGCACGGACCCGCCGGCAGCACGTCCACGGACTCAACATCGGTCGGCCCGGCCTTCTCCGTGTCCCGCCCCGCACTGTGCACACCAAGCTCAACGGCTTGTCGGCTCATCGGGTAATGGGCACAGCCCTTGTGGTGCGAGGAGGTGCTTCCACGCCCGACCTGCCGCCGCGCCAGCGGCGGCCTGCTCGCCAACGGATCGACTCGGAGGCGCTTCCAGAGTCAAACCGTCGGGACCTACGTCCAGCGCATGCCGATCGCGGAGAGCTGTTCGATCCGTTCCGGCGACAGCGTCGCAGCTCTGGATCTCTGATTCCCGATCCATGCCCCGAGCTTGATCTCTCGTTCCTCCTGGTCCCCGCCGCTCTCGCCGTCGCGACTGCCCTCCCCGCTGGGGACGGCGATCCGTTCGACGTGCTGCCTCGGTACTCGAAGGTGTCTCTCGCGCTCGTAGTACTGCTTGGCGGCCTGGTAGTTCATGGCCCATTTGTCGGCCTGCGTACGGCGCGGCTGGGGCTTCTCGTCCTCGGCCGCGGGCTCGATCCCGAGGACCTGCTCACACATCCACTGCTGCACGGTGGTGAGCTTGTCCCAGCCCAGCCGCACCGACCTGACCCACCGCCCCAGATCCTCGCCCTGATGCATGACGATGCCCGGCTCCGTCGGCAGCTCGCCGCCAGCCTCCAGGTGCTGCCGGACCAGATGGAAGGCGCGCTGCCACTCCACCGGCCAGGCCGGGCACCACGACGGGTCGATGTCCTCCAACTGCTCGCGCCGCTCCTCCGACAGCGCCCCGGCCGCCGACTGAACCGGCAGTGTCGTGGTTCGTTCTTTCTGATCGGTGGCCGGAGAGTTGAGCTGGGCTGATCAGTTGGCTGGTTGGGTCCGGCGGTGTGGTGGGTGCTGGCGAGGTGCTTGGCGTTGCTTGCGGGCCCCGACGGGGCGGGCCTGTGAACTGCGGAGTTCGTGCTCTGGGTTTGTCTCGTGGGTGTTGATCAGTTCTGTTGGCTGGTCGGTCAGGTGCACTGGGCGACTGTTGTAGCGCCATAGCGGTGCGTGGCCGTGGATGCCGATGGTGGTCATCAGGTGTTGTTGGTGGGGGTGGAGCTGGTCCCAGGTGCGTTGTTGGGTGCGGATCCATTTGGTGGTCTGGTTGGGGAAGGCTAGGCCGGCGCTGTGGTGGGTGTGGGCTTGGTGCCAGCTGTGGTTCCAGGTGGCGCGCCAGGGTGGGTTCCACCACGGGTCGAGGGCGGCGAGTTGGTCGTGGTGGGGCCAGGGCCGGTGTGACGGGCCAGTGATCTTCAGGGGGCTGGGGTGTTCTGGTCTGGTGTCCCGTCTTTTGGTTGGGATTTTGAGCTGGGGGAGCGGTCAGGTTCAGGCGTGCTGGGCGTGACCTGGTGGTGTGTTCGGTTTGCTTGTTCGGGCGCTTGGCCTGCGGTCCGGTAGTTGTGTGGGAACGATCTTGTGTTTCCAGTGGATGTAGTGGTGCGTCTATGAGCGGCTGCGTTCTCTGTGGGCCTGGGAGTTCGTTTTGGCTGGTCAGTGGCGTGTGTGAATGAGGAAGACGCGGAGTGGGTCGTTCGCGCTGGGGGTCAGGCGGGCGAGGCCGAGTCGGCGGGCGATGAGAGAGAGGGCGTCGTTGGTGGTGCGCTGTGGCCGGTTCGGCAGGGTGGCGAGTGCGCGGGCGAGGGTGACGGTTTCCGGATAGATCACCAGGTCGCGTGCCAGCAGGGCGGAGGAGGCGCTGCCCGCCGTGGTGAGGTGGGGGTTGGTCGCGTGGAGCTGGGTCAGGCGGGTGTGCCAGCGGTGGGTGAGGTGTTGCTGGTGGTCGTACCAGCGTGTGGTGATGGCGTGCGCTGTGATCCAGGCGGTGGCGGCGCGGGGGTGTCGTAGCAGGCGCTGGTGGGCGTGGTGCGCGGCGGCGAGTTCGGGCGCGCCTTGGATGGGGACGGTGGAGGCGAGCCGTGGGTCGGGGGCTGCTTGGTGGTGCTGCGGGCACACCAGCCGGTGCGGCGGTCGATGGACCCAGGCGGTGTCGGTGGCGTCGTGACTGCGGTGGCGGGTGCACAGGGTGCAGGCGTGGACGGGCTGCTGCCCTGCTTCGAGCCGTTTCCAGTGTGCGGCTGCCTCGGTGTCGTAGGCGGTGTTGTTGGGGGTGAGGCGGGCAGTGCGCGCGTCAGGTGGGGGAGCGGGATGCGGGCGAGGGCGGCGAGGCGGCGGGCCGCGGTGTGGTTGAGGCGGAGTTCGGCCGCTGGCGGTGTGCCGTGGCCGCGGAGGGTGATACCAGCACCGTCGACAAGCTGGGGCAGCGCCAACTGGTAGTTGTAGGCGAGGCGTTGCACATATGAGGCGGTTGCTTCGCCGGGCAGCGGCCGTACGCGGAACACGCCCGGTGCTGTTGACGGGGTCCGCAGCCATGCCTCTGTGGTGAGGACGCCGCGCGGCGCGAGGGCGGCGGCGACCGCGGCGCGGGCTGTGACGTCTGTCCGGCTCACGGGGTGCTGGTGCTCCGGCTCCGGGGCCGGGTGCGGGGTTGGTAGTGCTGTTCGGCGAGGTGGTCGAGGCGGATGGCGTCGAGTGTGGTTTTGGTGATGCGTTCGGTGCCGTCGACCAGGGCGGTGATGGCGGCCTGGCGGATGAGGCGGGCAAGGCTGCCGATGCGGCCGGCGGTGCGCTCGTGCAGGTAGGGGGCCAGCTGGGGGAGGGTCCCGGGCCGGTGGTGGCGCAGGTCGAGCGCGGCTTCCATGGCTTTGACGAGGTCGCGGAAGGGTTCGCTGTCGCCGAGGCGGGCGGGGAAAGCGGCGCAGTCGACGAGGGAGGCGCGTCCGGCGAGCTGGGCGCCGCGCACCCCGGTGAACAGGGGTGTGGTGGTGACGTCGATGCCGGCGTAGACGAAGGTGGCGCCGATGCGTTCGGTGAGGTCTTTGATCAGGTCGGCACTCTGGGCGCCGGTGGTGGTGCGGGGGTTGAGCCGGTGGATCTCGTCGATCATCACCAGCTGGACTCCGGCAGACGTGTAGGTGTGGCAGACGGCGTTGGTGATCTGGGCCTGGGACATGCCGACGGCGACGGGGATGCCGAGGTAGCGGGCGAATTCGGTGGCCAGGGTCTTGGCGCTGGCGGCGGGCGGGACCAAGACGTAGGCGACCGGGACCCGCCCGGCTACCGCTGCCGCGCCGTGGCGGCGGGTGTGGGCGAGGTGGCAGGCGCGTCCGACCTGGAGCAGGGCGGTGGTTTTGCCGGCGCCGGCGGGGCCGGTGACGATCAGGGACGGCCGTGCGGTGACCGTCTGGTGGCGGCCGAGGATCATCAGGGTGCGCACGTTCTTGGCGAGCGCGTCGATGGCGGGGGTGCGCACGGTGACGAACCGCGAGTGGTAGGCCAGGCGTTCCTCGAGGCTGCGGCGCGGCGCCCCGGGTGGGGGAGGAGCCGCCACGGGTGTGGTGGCGAAGGCCTGGAAGCCGTCCCAGGTGGTCACTGCCTGCGGCTGCGGATCAGGGGCGTCACCGTCGGAGCTTGCCGCGGCACCGGGAGAGCGGTCCGCTGTCGACGGGGACCCGTCGGCCGGTGCATCGTTCGTGCCCGGCGAGGTGTTCACCACTGCTCGGCTTCCGCTTCGGCGTCCCACAGCCCGTATCCGCCTGGCTCGGCCGGCAGCACGCTCGCGCCCTCCGGCTCGCTCATGTCGGTCTCGGCCGCCGCGTCGGCGCTGATGAGGTCGTCCAGGCTCTCGCTCCAGTCCGGTGCCGGGGCCGGTGCGGTCTCTGCGTCGAGTGGGCGCCGCTGGCCCGGCAGATCGGGCAACTGTGCTGTCGTACTTCCGGAGCGGGGGGCTCTCCGACGGCGGGTTTTCTGCTCGGTCTCGGCAGGGTGGTGGGTGCGGCGCAGGAGCTGGTCGAGGGCGTCGGCGAGGTCGGCCTCATGCTGCTCGCGGTCCCCGCGTTGTTCGACCTCGATCTGGACGTGGCGCCAGATGGCGTCGTTGAAGGGCTGGTGGACGTGGTCGCGGTGGATCCACGGGATTTCGTGGAGCTGTCCGTCGGTGAGGCGGACGAAGACCTGGCGGGCGTCGTGAGGGTTGTAGTGGACCTCCCATTTGCCGTCCTTGCTCGCGATACCGGAGCGCTGGCCGCGGTGGGGGTCGAGGACGGGGTGGTTGTAGGTGCGGTAGTCGAGGCGGATGCCGCGTTCGGTGATGGGCTGCCAGCGCACCGGCAGCAGTTCGATGTAGTCCGCCCCGGTCAGCGGAACGGGCACGTATCCGCTGATGGTGACCAGCGCGGCCCACATCTGGCTCGGCGTGAGCGCGGTTTTGGGCAGGACGGGGTGGCGCAGTCCGTCGTGAGGCCGGTTCTGCCACCCGCAGGTGATCCATTCGTCGAGGAAGTCCTGCAGCTGCGGGATCGTCCACCGCGCCTCGGCCGCCGTCTTGGAGCCGCGGCGCTGGGGGTTGGATCCGGTGTGGCCGGCGACGTGCTGGCAGAACAGGTCGTTGATCGCGCGGAAGGTGCGCTCCACCACGGCCTTGGCCTGCGGACGTCGGGGCGGGGCGGGCTGCACGCTCACCCCGAGCGTCTCGCAGGCTGCGACGAAGCCCTGCGAGAGGTAGATCTTGCCGCGGTCGACGACGATCGTCTGGGGCACGATCACCGGGCGGGCGGCCGCACCCTCCAGGCGTTCGTCCAGCGACAGCATCCGCTGATACGGCACCTCCGCGTGCGACAGATGAAGCGCCGCGGGCCACGTCGGCCGGGCCAGGTGGGGAACAGCCATCTCCGCCAGGAGAAGGGCGGCGTCGACGGCTTTGGTGCTGTGCGGGCGCAGGACGGCGGCCAGGATGGAACGGGTGGCGACGTCGACAGCGATGGTCAGCTCCGGCCGGCCCAGGCTGCCGTCCTCCAGGACGGCCATGATGTCCAGGCGGGTGGTGTCGATCTGCACCTGCTCCCCGGGCCGCAGCACTACCGGCGCCGATGAGACGCGGGCGGGCGCGGTGGCGGTGCGTGCCGGGCGTCCCGGACGATCGGCCGGGTCGGCCAGCACACTCACCAGCCGGTAGAACGTCGACCGTGACGGCATCTCCACCACCCCGCGCCCGTGCGTGTCCTCCAGGATCTGCCCGACCAGTACCTGCAGTCCCTTCACCGTCCCCTTCGACCGGCCCCGCTGGCGCCGCAGCGCCTCCAGGACCGCGGCCACGACCCGCTCGTCGGCATATCCCGTCGGATGACGGCCGCGTGTCGGCACCGTGCGCTTGTCGACCAGTCCCCACAAGCCTTGCTTGCGGTAGGCGAGCCGCATCCGCTCCACCGTCGTACGCGTCACCCGAGGGAAGCCGAGCGCCGTCAGCTCCTTCGTCTTGGCCGCATCCCGCTGCGCCATCGTCCACCGCTCGGGGTCGTACTCCGGGCGCATCGTCTGACCGTCCCGGTTGCCCTCGGGATGCGGCCAGCCGGTCTCCACCTCCCGGATATGGGGCAGCCAGGCCAGCGCCCGCTGCTGGGCCGCCAGTGGAACGGTCTCGAACAGCCCCCATTGCGGCACCGCGTCCGGCGTCCGTGCTCCCACCACTTCGAAACCCGGATCGGCGAACAACCGTCCCATCAGCAGGCTCGTTTCGGTGCCGTCCTCCTGCAGCAGGTAGACGTGCTGGCCCTGCAGGGCGGCGACCTGCCAGGTCTGTCCTCGGTAGGCGACGTGCGCGCCGACCTCCACCACCGGCCGCTGGCTCTTACCGTGTGTGCCGCCCACTGCGCTCACCCCTCCTCGTGGCTGCCGCCGGCGGCCAGCCGCTTTTCGACGCCCTCACCACTACGTTCTGCGTCAGCGCAGACCAGCGCCTCCTCGTGCAGCGGCTCCTCAAGAGGCGCCATCAGATGCCCGCACCACAGCGCGTGATAGACAGCCGGCAGTACTCGCAGAGGATCGCCGACCGCGGCTGCGCCGGCGGCCAGCGGCCGGGGCACGGCGAACGCCTCAGTCAACGCGGCCCGCAGCCCGGGCGGGCCCTGATTGCGAGGGTGGCGGTAGCCGGCCAGCCACCGCAGATTCGCCGCCACCACCGCTGGAGGCGGCTCGAGGCGCCGGTAAGACCAGCCCACGCGGGCACACGCCGCCTCCAGGACCATCCGCGCCTGCTGCGCCCTGTCTCCACCGGCGGTCGTGCTGGAGGGGCAGTCGGCGAGCAGGCCGGTGCCGTCGGCGTACCGGGCGAACAGCTGAGGCACCCACGAGCGCACACGCCCGTCGGTGTCCCGCCACAGCAGCCGTACGGGGCGTGCCGCCATCCCGGTCACGTCCGGGTCCCGGTCCAGGACCATCACCTGAGTGCGCATGGCCGCCGAACCGTGCACGACATGCCGCGCAGTCGTCGCCGACCACCACCAGCCCGGCCCCCATCGGCGGCCCGGCACGACCGGAAACGCGGATACCGGCGCCAAGTCCTCGAACTGCACCGACGCCGCCGCCTGATCCCACGGCAACTGCGTCATCTGCCCGGCGGCCGTGGCGAACACGGCCTCGATTGCCGCGCCGCCGCCCCCTGCGGCAGCCTGCTGCGCCAGCCTGCTGTGCTCGTGCCCCTCCACGTTCAACAGCCAAGTACATACAGGCCTGTTGGACGCTGTGATCCGGATCCGCCACCCGAACGGGTGAACGGCGCTCCGTCATGCCCGCGTCCGTCCCGTCAGGACACCGGTGCTCCTCCCTCGGGACCACCCACCGCCCGTGCATCCGTCGCCACAGAGACAACCTTGACTCGACGCGGACTTTCCCGGTCCTCATCGACTTTCCAGCCCTGACAGTCCCTTGTGACCTGGGGAAACGCTGTGACGGCCGTGGAGGCAGGGGATGTTGGTAAAAAATCTCGCCGTCCGCCATCCGGATCCGGCCCTCAGCGGCGTGTAAGGGGTGAGGGCCTTATGCCTTCATCAACGAGTTCGTCACTACTGGGAGGCCTGGTCGATGACTTGGTCGTACTGGGTGGGAGCGGGCGGGGTGTCACTTCCCGTGCTGGTCCTGCTGTTCTTCGCGATGCGCCGCGTCAGGGGCGTCGTGGAGATGCTTGTGAAGGCGTACATCGAGACCCAGGCGGAGCGCGAGCAGCGCGCCACCATGGTCGCGATGGCGCAGTCCCTGCCCGACGGCGGCGCCGCGGCCCGCTTCGAGCAGGGGCAGCCGGCGTGGCTGTTCCGCAAGGACACGGCCGAGTCGGCGGGCCACCGGGCCATCGCCACGCGGGAGGCTGCGTGAGCGAGGCCGTGCCGGGAGCGGACTTCGAGTTCTTCGTCCTCGAGACCATCGAGGCGTTCTCCCGATTGGCCCGGGTCGAGGCAGGCGACCTGCACAGCGCCCAGGACGCTGTGCAGGACGTCTACTTGAACATGTACCGGCGGTGGGAAGAGATCTCTGCGCAGCGGGGGTCCCTCACCGCCTACGGCCGTACTGCGGTGAAGCGGGCGGTCATCGACCAGTTCCGCCGGAACAAGCGCATGGTCACGGTGCCGGTTCATGAACTGCCCGAAATGGAATCAGGCATCGGAATTCCCGACGCCGCGTACGAAATGATTAAGGAAGGTATCGACGAACTGGTCGCTGGCCTTCCTGAACGGCAGCGCGAGGTCGTCACCCTGTGTGTTCTGCAGGACCTCGCCCCTGCAGTGGTTGCAGAGCGCCTCCAGATCAAGGAGGAGTCGGTGAAGCGCTACATCAAAGCCGCCGCCACCAACCTGAAAAAGTCCATCAACGAGTACAGCGAGGAGGTAACCGCATGACGCACCTGTCCACGTGGACGCACCAGCCCGAGGAGCGGGGCGCCATCCGGCTCCTCGCTCTTTGGCTGCTGCTCGAAGGATCTGAGCAGGCTGTATCCGCGAGTCCTCGGATCAGCGAGGACTCTGTCCAGGCGGAGGGGGGCCAGCTCACGGGCTGGCCCCCGGCCCCCGCCCCCTGCCTGGAATACCTCGGAAACGGAAATCATCGAATCGGAGTGATCCGCGAGTTGCGGACCCTTCTGAAGAAGGAAGTCGATGATTCCGCCACTCCGCGGGAAACGCGCCGTGTAGCAGAAATCCTTGAGTTCCTGGACAGGGATTCTGAGGCGCGAAGCTGGTGGGAAAAAGCGGCTCTCAAGGGTGACGAGGACGCGCAAGACTATCTCGCTGTTCTCGATGCCGAGAGGGAAGAGGGGCTATCGGTGTGTTGGGAAGGAAAAGAAAGGGAACAAGGCATTGCTGAAGCGTTCGCATTGTTCGTGAGTGGTTTCGCGTGCCGATCCATGGACATGCACGTTGTCAAAGACAGAGTCGTCTCCGCTCTGGGGGAAGCTGGAGTCGAGCCGTCCCAGGGAACGCAAACCCTGGTGCGCGAGATTGAAGACTTCCTGGCACACCTAGACCACACTACGGGCGGACCACGGTGCTGACACGAGAGCCCGCACCATGCCCGCAGACAGGAGACCTATAGACCAGCCCTCCATGAGGCCTTCACGCTAGAAGGTCAGACGACTCGTTGAAGTGGGGGGGGGGGGGGGGGGGGTGGGGGGGGGGGGGGGGCGGGGGGGGGGGGGGGGGGGAGGGCCCCCCCCCCCCGCTCCCGCTGCGCGGGCTCGAACTGCAGGAAGGGCACCAGGGTGGAGAAGTCCAGGGTGACCGGGTGGATGTAGAAGTGGTCCAGGTACTCC
>NZ_JBWKCC010000048.1:0-50575 GCF_056436655.1 Streptomyces sp. NPDC043427
CCGCTACGAACGCAAGGCCGACCACTTCCTCGCCTTCACCAGCATCGCCTGCACCCTGATCTGCTACCGCAGACTCACCAAATGAGATGACGTCTTAAGCGGCAAAGTCCGCCAGGCCGAAGGCCGCACCAGCGAGCCCAGCGCCTGCCTGATCGACAGCCAGAGCATCAAAACCTCCGCCACCGTCCACCTGACCAGCCAAGGCATCGACCCCGCCAAGAAAATCATCGGACGCAAGCGGCACATCGTCACCGACACACTCGGCCTCCTGCTGGCCGTCGCAGTCACCGCCGCCAGCGTCCACGACTCCGCCGCCGGCACCCAGCTCCTGACCAAAATCCGCGAGCGCCACCCCACCATCACCAAAGCCTGGGCCGACAACGGCTACAAGACCAAAGCCGTCGAACACGCCGCCCACCTCGGCATCGACCTCGAAATCGTCCAACGCGACCCCACCACCCGCGGCTTCCACGTCCAACCCCGCCGCTGGGTCATCGAACGCACCCTCGGCTGGCTCATGCACCACAGACGCCTGGCCCGCGACTACGAAACCCACCCCCACCGATCAGCCGCCATGATCCAACTCGCCGCCATCAACCTCATGACCCGCCGCCTCACCCACGAGACCACACCCAACTGGCGTGACAGCTAAGCCGAATGAAACAGAGATCAGAGAACCAAACGCTCACTAATACTCCAGCCGGACTTCTGTATTTGTCCTGGTCAACGGCTTGGCGGTGGGGAGTGTAGCGGGGTTTCGGCATGGGCGGGACGGTCTTGGGCCGGCTGTCCCACCAACGTGTGCCCGCGCCGCATGTAGTGACAGCGTCGGGCACGTGCTTGGTGGCGACGCCGCCATCGGGACCAGTTCATCGCGTGGTAACGCGGCGTGCAGGATGGCGGCGGGGGTGAGCTGCCAGCAGACGACGGATTTCGGCTGGTGTGAGGTCCACGAGGTCGGGTGTGTCGGCCTCGACACCCCTTTTTCGCGCTCCTGGACGGCCATCACCGCGAGGAAGGCGTGGGCGAGCATGGCGAGGGTGATGTGCCGGTACCAGCCCACGCAGCGGCGGACCTCGTACTGGTCCAGGCCGCATTCGTTCTTCGCGCTCTGGAAGCACTCCTCGATCTTCCACCGGCGTCCGGCGACCCGGACCAGGTCGGCGACGCTGGCGTCCAGCGGAGCGCAGGCGAGGTAATAGGCGAGTTCGTCGGGCTTGCTGATGCTGCGGCGGGCCAGCATCCATCGCTGCCGGGTCGGCTCATCGCCGTCAAACTCGGCCACGGCGGGCAGACGGGCGGCGGCCCAGTCGTAAAACCGTTCGCCCTTGGCTCCCGGCCCCGCTGACAGACGCTGCCATGCCTCGGGCGGGGCCTGGGCGATGAGATGGTCGATGCGCGGGCCATGGACCTGCTGCGACTTGGGCACGGCAACGACGTAGGAGAGCTGCGCGTCTTCCAGGAAGCGCCGGAAGTGCGAGTCCTGTCCGTAGGCGGAATCCGCGGTGACCCAGGCGATGGGAAGCGGTGAGGCCAGGGCGCGCAGGATCATGTCGCGGGCGAGGTCGCCTTTGGTGGCGAAGGTGCGCTCGTCGGGGATGCGGGCGGCTTGGCAGCGTTCCCGGTCGCCTGTCCAGGACTTGGGCAGGTAGAGCTCGCGGTCGACCAGGGCGTGGCCGCGGGTGGTGGCATAGGCGGCGAAGACGCCGATCTGGCATTCTCTGTCCGTCCGGCGGTGCCGGAGTACTGGCGATGCACGCCTGCGGAGGTGATGCCTTTCTTCACGGAGCCGGTGTCGTCGAGGTTCAACACGCCGCCTGTCTGGCCGAGTTGTTCGGCCACGTAGGTCTGCAGGTCGTCGCGCAGGCCGTCGGCGTCCCACCGGCTGTGGGAGAGCAGGTGCTGCAGGCCGTGTGGGATGGTATGACCGGCGTACTCGGCGAGTTGCCAGCTGTTCTTTCGGCCTACCGGGCCGAGCAGTCCGCGGACGTAGTCCCGCATCCACTGCCGGGCCTCCACACGGCAAAAGCGGGCTCCGGTTCACAGGAAGAGTTCTTCGAGTTCCAGGTCCCAGGCGTTCGTCGGTACGTCGTGCATCACGACAAGGAGCTGCTCGTCGCCCCGTCACTGCATGCGGCGCGGGCACACGTTGGTGGGACAGCCGGCCCAAGACCGTCCCGCCCATGCCGAAACCCCGCTACACTCCCCACCGCCAAGCCGTTGACCAGGACAAATACAGAGGTCCGGCTGGAGTACTAAGCACGGTCACTACCGCACAGGCTGCGCCGGCACCTCAGCATGCTGGGTTGGAGCTCCCGGCCGGTCTGGTCCGCTTGGTCTGAGCGACTTGTTCCGTCCGCTCCGGGCGGCGAGGCAGCAGGGCCATGCCGAGAATCTGTACGCCGGCGAGGACGAGCCAGGGTACGGCGGGCGGGAGTCCCAGGTCGAGTAGGGAGCCGGTGGCAGAGCTGCCGACGAGGACGATCAAGCCGGAGACGGAGGACAGGGCGCCGGTGTAGAGGCCGAGCCGCCCGTCCTCGGCGAGGTCGGGCACCCAGGCGCGGGCGGCCGGAACGACCAGCATCTGGCCGAGCGTGAGCAGGACGACGTACCCGGCGGCGGGCAGCAGTCCCGCGATGCCAGTCCAACCGGCGGGCCGGACAGCGGCCACGATCCCGAAACCGGCCGCGATGAGCAGCAGCCCGACGATCATTGAGCGGCGAAGGCCGAGCCGGTCACCTGCCCAGCGCGTGATGGGCAGTTGGGCGCAGACGACCAGCACGGAGGAAAGCGCGAACAGCCAGGACAGGTCTGCCTGGGAGCCGGTCGCGCGCTGCACCTCGTCCGGCAGGGCGAGGTAGAGCTGGTTGTAGGCGAGCAGGTATGTGCCGTAGGCGCAGCACACGGCGAGGAAGCGGCGGTTGCGCAGGAGTGCGCGGGCCCCGCCCCGTTTCCGGGTGCGGACTCGGCCGGGGATGTGCTGCGGCATCAGCCTGGCGTGACCTGCCAGGACGAGGACGAAGACGGCGGCTCCGGCGAGGCAGGTGGTGCGGAAGTCCACGGCGAGCAGCAGGCCGCCGAGCAGCGGGCCGACGAAGGCACCGGCCTGTCCGGCCGCGCTCAGCAGAGCCAGCACCCGGGTGCGTGAACCGTGGCCCTCCTCCTCCCAGAGCACCGCCTGCCGGGCCACCTCGGACTCCACCGCCGGGGAGAACAGTGCGGCGGCGAAGCCGATGAGGAGCACCGCGCCGATCACCGTCCAGGTCTGCTCCGCGTACCCCAGCCAGGCGAACCCGGCGACCCGCAGCACGCAGCCGGTCAGCACGATCGGGCGTACGCCGTAGCGGTCGACGAGTGCGCCGCCGACCACGAAGAGACCCTGCTGGCTGAAGGTCCGCAGGCCCAGGACGAAGCCGACCATCCACCCCGCCATGCCGAGCGCGGTGCCGAGGTGCTCGGCCAGGAACGGCAGGACGGCGTAGAAACCGATGTTGAAGGTGAGCTGGGTCAGGAGCAGCAGCCGCAGGAGCGGTGACAGGTGCTTGAAGGTCCGCTCGCGTGAAGGCTTCGTGGACCGGACGGTTCGGCGGGTCCGGACACGGGAGATGAGCTCGGTCATAGGGGTGTCCGTCAGCTTCCGGGTGGTGTGAGTACGGGAGTACGCGGTGGCTGGGGCACCGTCTGCGCTGCCCCACGGGGGCGGTCCGTGGGCGCTGCCGGGCGGGACGACGCCCGTCGCCTGAGCCGGGGGAGGCGTACTCCGCCGGCCGCCGTGACCGCGAGCGCCCCGAGGAGGGTGAGGACGGCGGCCGGGGCGAGGACCGCCCAGGGGGCCCGTTCGGCGTACGGCTGGTTCTCGGCGAGCAGCAGGCCCCATTCGGGGGAGGGGGGCTGGGCACCGAGGCCGAGGAAGCTGAGCGCGGCCAGGTTCAGGGCGATGCCTGGCAGTCGGAGCAGGGCGTGGCGGACGACGGGCGGCAGGACGGCCGGGAGCAACTCCCGGGTGAGCAGGTACCACTCCGTGGCGCCGAGGGCGCGGGTGGCGGTGAGATGGGTGGTGGCGCGTTCCTGCTGGAAGAGGGCGGAGGTGTGGGTGGCCAGAGGGGTCCAGGCGCCGACGGCCACGGCGATGGCCGGGGTCCATGAGCCGCTGCCCGCGAGGCCGGTCACGAGGAGTCCGGCCAGGACGGGTGGTACGGCGTTGATGGTGTCGGCCACGGGCCCGCACAGGCGGGGGAGCAGGCCCAGCAGGATGCCGGTGACGAGGGCGGCGGCGCTGACGGCCAGGGCGATGCCGAGGGTGGTGAGCGCGCCGTGGGCGACGCGGGCCAGGATGTCGCGGCCGAGCGCGTCGGTGCCGAATGGATGCGCGGGGGAGGGGGCTCGGAGCCGGGCGCCGGGGTCCAGCGCGAGCGGGTCGCGTGGCAGGCCGAGGGCGATGACGGCGGCCAGCAGTGCCCCGTACAGCAGGGGAAGGGTGCTGCGCGCCGGCGGTGCGGGCGGATGCAGGGAATGCAGGGCGCCGTCGCGCAGCGCGGGCCCGATGAGCAGCCGGGCGGTGAGTCGCGCCAGGGCACTGGCGACCGCGGCGAGCAGAACCAGGGTCAGCGTGCCGGTCTGCAGGACGGGCAGGTCCTGGGCGAGGGCTGCGCGCAGCGTGAGTTGGCCGAGGCCGGGGATGTCGAAGATCTGCTCCACGGCGACGGCTCCGCCGGTCAGCCCCACCACGAACAGGCCCAGGTTGGGAAGCAGCCCGGGCACGCACCGCCGCAGCGCCTTGCGGGCCACGGACGAGGGCGGGACGCCGCGGGCGGCGGCGGCCAGCGCCCACGGTTCGGCGAACGCGCCGGGCAACAGGTCGTCCAGGAGCCGCCCGAGGACCGCCCCGGCGGGCAGACCGAGTGCGAGGGAGGGCAGGACCATCCACTGGGGGCCGTACCAGCCGAGGGCGGGCAGCCAGCCGAGCTGCACGCCGATGACCGAGGCCAGCACCGAGGCGGCAAGGAACTCCGGCAGTGCGGCCAGCACCGCCGATCCGGTGCCGCCCGGACGCCTGGTGCGGAGCCGGCGTCTGGAGCCCAGCCACAGGGTGCGGGCGCATACCGTGGCGGCCGTGCACACGGCGACCGCGACAGCCCCGGCCATCAGCATCAGGGAGACACCGAGGGCCTGCACGGCGGAGGGCAGCACCTCGCTGCCGGAGACCCAGGAGCGGCCCGCGTCCCCGTGCAGCAGTCCGCCCAGCCAGTGCCCGAGCAGTGGCAACGGGCCGTCGCTGAGGCCGAGTTGATCGCGTATGGCCCGCAGTGCCCCGGGGGTGGGATCGCGCTCTGCGGAGCGGGCCTTGAGCACGGTCAGCGCGGGGTCGGTGCGCGACAGCCACGGCAGCAGGCCGATCGCGCACACCAGGGCGGCGGTGAGCGCGGCCCGCCACAGCAGCGTGGGGCCGCCGCCCCGCGCGAGAGCGCGCAGGACGGCGGACAGAGCGGAGGGGCCGCCGGAGCGGCCGCAGGTGCCGTTCAGCGCCGGGTTCCTGTTCCCACGTACTGACGCTCGTCCCAGCTGAACAGCGCGCCCTGCACCGACTTGGCGATGCCCAGGACGGCCTTGGCATGGACGAGGGGGATCACCGCGTCGGTGCCGAGGATCGCCGCCTCGGCCTTCATGGCGGCGTCCTGTCGCCTGCCGGTGTCGGGCTGTGCCTGGGCGGCGGCGACGAGCCGGTCGACGTTCTTGTCGCACAGCTGCGACAGGTTGTAGGTGCCCTTGCAGGTGAAGTCGCTGGCGAGTACGGAGACGGGGTCGCCCGTGTCGAGCATCATGTTGCGGGAGGTCACGGCGGCGTCGTACTTCCCGGCCAGCATGTCGCTTTCGACCTGCGAGTCGCTGCGGACCACCAGTTTCACCTTGAACCCGGCCTTCTCCAGATCCTGTTGCAGCACCTGTGTCACCTCGGGCAGCTCGGGCCGGGTGGAGTAGGTGGCGATGGTGATGGGCCTGCCGTCGGGCTTGGTGGCCTTGGCCCGTGCGGTGGGTGCGACGCGCTTGCCGGACGTCCAGGGCAGCGCAGGTCCGAAGAGGCCCTTGGCGGGTTCGGCGTACCCCTCGTACACCTGCTTGGCGATGACGGAGGTACCGATGGCCTCGCGCGCGGCGGCCCGCAGTCCGGGGTCGGAGAAGGGGCCGGACTTGGTGTTCAGGTACAGGCTGGTGTCGCGGGCGGTGTCCGTCTCGTGGACGGTGTCCTTGTCCAGGGAGGCGATCTGCGAGACGGGGATCGCCTGGGCGATGTCCACCTGGCCGGTGCGCAGGGCGTTGGCGCGGGCGGTGCCGTCGGCGATGAACTGGACGTCGACGCCGGGCGACTGGGCGAGGCCATCCCAGTAGTCGTCGAAGCGGTTCAGGGTGGCCGCCGTGTCACCGGTGATCTTCGTGATCTCGAAGGGGCCGGTGGCGGTGCCGACCGGGTTCACGGCGCCATTCTTCTCGTACGCCTTCGGGGAGAACACCGCCAGGCTCGGGTTCGACAGCCGCAGCGGGAGCACGGGGTCGGCCGTACCGGTGTCGACCCGCACCCGGTCCTCGCCCTCGGCCTCGGCGGTCAGTTTCACGCCGGTCAGGGCGGTGGGCGCCGGCTCGGCCCGGGCGGCGTGGGTGAGGGCGGAGGCGACGGCCTCGGCGGTGACCTCGGTGCCGTCCTGGAACGTGGCGTGCCGCAGCGTGAACACCCAGCTCCTGTCGTCCTTGTCGCTGCTCCACGACTCGGCGAGCGCGGGGACCGCGGTGCCGTTGGCGTCCAGCTCGGTCAGGCCCTCCGAGACACCCAGCCTGGACATGATGAAGGCGTCCTGGCCGTAGGGGGAGTAGTCCTGGGTCGGTGCGAAGGCCAGCGCCACGCGCAGCCGGGCTCCCGCCGCGGAGCCCGACGAGGCGGAGGACGACGAGTCGTCCTCACGGGAGGCGAAACAGCCGGTGAGGAGGGGAGCGAGGAGCAAGCCGGCTATCAGTCGGCGGCGGGGTGTTCTCATGGTTCGCGTTCTTGTCTTCCGACGATGGCGATCAAGGAGGCATCGACGGGAGCGTATATGAAAATCGTTTCCATTTCGCCAAGAGGGTCCCAAGACGCAGAATCGTTTCGTCCTGGAACGGTTCGGTCTTCGTCGCGCGCCGGGGCGCTCGACGTCCACCACCGTCACGGTGTGTACGGGGTACGGCGTCAGCCGTCGTTGTGGGCGGCCAGGATTCGCTGCACCCTTTCGGCGTTCGTCTCGATGTGGTGACTCGCCTCGCGCTGTGCACGCCGGGCATCGCCTGCCCGAACCGCTTCCATGAGCGGCTCGTGCTCGCTGACCACCTTGCGAGGGTTCTCGTACTCCCGCTCGTACGCGGACAGGGCCATGAGATAGAAGCGCAGTTCCCGGGTCAGTCCCGCGTAGAACGCGTCGATGCGGCTACTGCCGAGGGCTGCCACGATCGCCGCGTGAAAGGCCAGGTCCGCGGCCACGATGTCGGCACGCTCGTGTGATGTGGTCGCCGTCTCGAGGCGGGAGTAGGACTCCTCCACGACCGCGAGCTGGTCAGCGGAGAGGGGTGTCGCCAGCGCGGCCGTCTCCAAGCGCTGACGAGCGGTGTAGAGCTCCGCGACCGTCTCCGGTGTCGGAGAGATGATCATGGCCCCGCGGTTCATCTCGAACCGGACCAGACCGCCGTGCTCGAGCAGGCGGACCGCCTCGCGGACCGTGTTGCGTGCGATGCCGAGTTCGGCGGCGATCGCACTCTCGCGCAGGCGCTCACCGGGGCGGAAGGCGCCCGCGAGAATCCGCTGCGAAAGTCCGTCCGCGATCTGCTGTGCGGTCGTTGTCCTGCGGGCCACAAACCCGTCGAGTGCCGTCATGGCGCCATCGTACCGAGCTGGACCTCTGGCGCTCAACAGTAGAACTGTTCTACAGTTCCACGCCGACGGTCGCACAGCCCGACTTTGCCCTGGGACAGCGTCTCCGCGTCGTCGCCCGACGCCGCAGGCCCTGCCCCGCCGCAGCTACCGCGATGCCAGGCGCTCTGCGCCCACTTCCGACCCGCGAATCGCCTGGCGCGCACACGGCCCCCGTTGTCGCATGCGACCACCGGCAACGACGCCGCAGAAAGGCTCAGAACAGTGCAGACAACTCCCGAAGTCACCACAGAGCGCCTCCAGTCCGACGCGCCAGGACCGCTCAGACAACGGCACGTCCGAATGATCGCCCTCGGCGGCATCGTCGGTGCCAGCCTCTTCGTCGGCAGCGGAGCCGTCATCCACACCGTGGGTCCGGCGAGCATCCTCTCCTACGCCCTCGGCGGCCTCCTGGTCATCCTCGTCATGCGGATGCTGGGGGAGATGGCCACCGCCTCGCCCACCCTCGGGTCGTTCATGGAATACGCCCGCGCCTCGCTCGGCGGCTGGGCCGGCTACACCATCGGCTGGCTGTACTGGTACTTCTGGGTGGGCGTCGTGGCGTTCGAGGCGGTGGCCGGCGCCAAACTGCTCATGCTGTGGATCCCAGACGTACCCCAGTGGGTCTTCTCTCTGGTCCTGATGACCCTTCTCACCGCCTCGAACCTCGTGTCCACCCGCTCGTTCGGCGAAACCGAGTTCTGGCTGGCTTCGGTCAAGATCGTCACGATCGTCGTCTTCCTCCTCGCCGGCACCCTCTTCGCCCTGGGAGTCTGGCCGGGGTCGACGCTGTCGGTCGGCAACGTCACCCACGGCAGCTTCGCCCCCCACGGCCTGTCGGCGATCCTGCACGGCATCGTCATGGTGATCTTCGCCTACGTCGGCACGGAGATCGTGACCATCGCCGCGGCGGAGTCCGCGGACCCGGTGAAGTCCGTGGTCAAGGCGACCTCCTCGACGGTCTGGCGTGTGATCATCTTCTACGTCGGCTCGGTGACCCTGCTGGTGATGATCACCCCGTGGGACCAGGTCCCGACCCAGACCAGCCCGTATGCGGCCGCCTTCGGCAAGATGGGCATTCCTGCGGCGTCCACTGTCATCAGCGTCGTCGTGCTCACGTCCGTGCTGTCGGTCCTCAACTCCGGCCTCTACACGGCCTCCAGGATGCTGTTCGCACTCCAGCGCCACAACTGGGCGCCGAGGTGGGTCGCCGACCGCAACCGCAAGGGAACGCCCTGGAAGGCCATTCTGGCCTGCACGTCCGCCGGCTACGTCACCGTCGCCATGAGCTACGTCGCGCCGGACACCGTCTTCGATTTCATCATCAACTCCGCAGGGGCCGTGGGCCTGTTCGTCTACGCGATCATCGCCGGATCACAACTGCGCATGCGGCGCCGGCTGGAGCGGGAGGCCCCCGAGCTGCTCAAGCTGCGCATGTGGGGCTACCCGTACCTGAGCTGGATCACTCTCGCGGGCATCCTGGTCGTGCTGAGCTCCATGCTGCTGGTTCCGGACGCCCGCTCGCAGCTCTACCTCAGCGTCCTCAGTCTGGCCGTCATCCTCGCCACGTACGTGGTCGTGCGGTACGTGCAGAAGGCCGTCGCACGTCGATGACGAGCCAGGTACCGACGCCGTCCCGGGTGGCTCTCGTCACGGGAGCCACCTCAGGGATAGGCGCCGAAGCCGCCCGGCGACTCCACCAGGACGGGTTCGCCGTGCTCCTCAGCGGCCGTTGCGGCGAACGAGGTGAGGCCCTGGCGCGTGAACTGGGCTCCGACAGCGCCTGTTTCGCCCCGGCAGACCTCACCCGGGACGGCGAACCCGACCGCCTCCTTGAACACGCCGTCGACCGGTTCGGCAGGGTGGACGTGGTGGTGAACAACGCGGCAGCCGACCACACCGGAGAACTGCTGAACGTCCCGGCCGCCGAGATCCGCGCCACGTTCGAGATCAACACCTTCGCCGCGATCGCCGTCCTCCAGGCGGCAGGGCGCGCCATGCGGCAGTCGGGCGGCAGCATCATCAACGTCACCTCCCGGCTGGCCACAGCCGGCGTTCCCACGATGGGTGTCTACAGCGCCAGCAAGGGCGCGATGAAGGCCCTGACGGCAGCGGCGGCGGTGGAACTCGCGCCGTACGACATCCGCGTCAACGCCGTAGCACCCGGCATGACCCGCACGCCGCTCTACGAGGCATGGCTCGCCTCCCACGAGGACCCCGAGACCGTTGCCCGCAAGGTGGCCGACGGCATTCCGCTCGGCAGGCCGGCCACCCCGCAGGACGTCGCGAACGCCATCGCGTTCCTGGCCTCGCCCAGCGCCGACTACATCACCGGCATCACCCTTCCCGTCGACGGCGGCTACACCGCCCAGTAACTCCACACCCCAGGGAAACAGTCATGTCCCACGAGAACCCGCCCGTCCTGACCGGTCCCGCCCTCTGGAGTGCCCAGGCCCACATCCCGTCCGTCCTGGGACGCCAGCTGACCGTCGACCGCGCCGAAGGAAGCTACGTCTTCACCACGGACGGCCGCCGTCTGTTCGACGGCACCGCCGGCCTGTGGCACGCGAACGTCGGCCACTCCCGCCCCGAACTCGCCGAGGCCGCCTACGAGCAGATGCGGCGGCTGGAGACCTACCACATCTTCGGCCGCTACCTGAACGACCGAGCCGTCGAACTCGCCGAGCGACTGGCCACGCTCTCGCCCATCGACGACCCCAAGGTCATCCTCAACAGTGGCGGTTCCGACGCCATCGACGTCGCCTGCAAGCTCGCCCGCCGCCACTGGCAGCGCGAGGGACGCACCGACAAGACGGTGATCCTCAGCCGCGAGTTCGCCTACCACGGCCTGCACGCCTACGGAACCAGCATCGCGGGCCTCGACTTCAACCGCGTCGGCTACGGCACCGAGTCCCTGGTACCCGAGACCGCGCGCGTGTCGACCCATGACATCGAGGCGGTCGAGCGCACGGTGCGCGACATCGGCCCGGAGAACATCGCGGCGATCGTGGCCGAGCCCATCCAGGGCACCGGCGGCGTCAACCCGCCCGCCCCCGGCTACCTGGAGGGCTTGCAGCGCATCTGCCGCGAGTACGACATCCTCCTGATCGTCGACGAGGTCATCACCGGGTTCGGCCGTACCGGCCACATGTTCGCCTCCGAGCGCTACGGCCTGCGTCCCGACCTGATCACCTTCGCCAAGGGCGTCACGTCCGGATACGCCCAGTTGGGCGGCGTGCTGGTCGCACCCCGCATCTGGCAGCCGTTCTACCGCGACTCCTCCGACACCCCTGTCTTCCGCCACGGCGCCACCTACGCCGGGCACGCGACCGCCTCCGCCGTCGCCCTGCGCAACCTCGACCTCCTCGAAGAGGACAAGCTGCTGCCCCGGGTGACCGAGCTGGAGCAACTGCTCGCCCGCGAACTGAACGGCCTCACGGCCCGGGCAGCGGTCGTGGAGACGCGTGTCGCAGGTTTCCTGGGCGGCATCACGCTCACGGACGGACTCAGCGCCGAAGCGGTCACCGACGAACTGGTCGAGCACGGTTTCGTCACTCGTCCGCTGCGCGGCAACACCGTGCAGGTCAGCCCGCCGTTCATCACCACCGATGACGAGATCCGGCAGCTCGTGGCCGCCATCGACACCGTCATCGCCGACCAGGAAGCCAAGTGACCACCATGCGCACCCTCCCCGACGCCGATCCGACCGCCCTGGCCGGCTCCGACAAGGTTCTGGCCAACCTCAATCTCGCCGTGCCGGGCGTGAGCCGCACCTTCGACGTCCACGATCCGGCCACCGGCCACACGATCGCCCAGGTACCCGACTTCGATGTCCAGCGAGCCCTCGACGCGGTCGCCCGCGCCGACGAGGCAGGCCGGTCCTGGGCCGCCACCACCACCCGGCACCGCGCCGACATCCTGCGCGCCTGGTACGACCTGATCATGAGCAACGCCGAGATCATCGCCCTGCTCATCACCCGCGAGATGGGCAAGCCGCTCGCCGAGGCCCGCGCCGAACTCTCCTACGGCGCCGACTTCGTCCGCTGGTACGCCGAGGAAGCGGTGCGCCCGGCCGGAAACCTCCGCGACGCTCCCACCGGCGGGGCCCGTCTGTTCACCCGGCGTGCACCGGTGGGGCTGTCGGTCCTCATCACCCCGTGGAACTTCCCGCTCGCCATGGCCACCCGCAAGATAGCCCCGGCGCTCGCCGCCGGTTGCCCCGTGGTCATCAAACCCGCGCCCCAGACCCCCCTGACCACCATCTTCGCCGTCCAACTCGCGGTCGCAGCCGGTGTCCCCGAAGACCTGGTCCAGGTCGTCACCACCACCGACGCCCCCGCCTTCAGCACCGCGGTGCTGACCGATCCGCGGGTGCGCAAGGTGTCGTTCACCGGCTCGACCGCGGTCGGCAAGGTCCTGCTGCGTCTCGCCGCGGACAACGTACTGAAGAGCTCCATGGAACTGGGCGGCAACGCCCCGCTGCTGGTCTTCGACGACGCCGACCTGGAGCGGGCCGTCGACGGGGCGTTCGCCGCCAAGATGCGCAACGGCGGCCAGTCCTGCATCGCCGCCAACCGCATCTTCGTCCAGGACGGCATCGCCGACGACTTCGTCGACGCCCTGACCGACCGGCTGACCGTCATGGAAGTCGGCCACGGACTCGCCCCCGGCGTGGGCCTCGGCCCCGTCATCGACCACAGCGCCGTGACCCGACTCGCCGGCCTGGTCGAGGACGCGACCCGCCGCGGCGCACACCTCCGCACCGGCGGCTCGGCTCCCAGCCACCCCGGCACGTTCTTCGAACCGACGCTCCTGGACCACGTACCGGCTGACGCCGACCTCGCCCGCACCGAGATCTTCGGTCCCATCGCCGCCATCCAGCGCTTCTCCCACCAGGACGAGGCCATTTCCCGCGCCAACGACACCGAGCACGGCCTGGCGGGCTACGTCTTCACCGAGAACCTCGACCGCGCCTTCAACGTGGCCGACCAACTGGCCACCGGCCTGGTCGGCATCAACCAGGGCGTCCCCTCGAACGCGGCCGCACCGTTCGGCGGGGTCAAGCAGTCCGGCCTCGGACGCGAGGGCAGCAGCGAGGGACTCGAGGAGTACGAGGAGATCCGCTACTACAACCTCTCGTTGCGTCCGACCAGTTGACAGGCCCTTGTTGGCCCGCCGCAACGTCCTGCCGAGGCCGCCCGCAAGCCATGTCGACCGACTGGCCTGACAGGTACGACTCACGCCGGAGCCGGCGCACCACGCCGGCTCCGCCTCCGGCGTGCTGACCACTGGGCTGCCGGTCGGCAACGGCGTCGGCGTGGCCCTCATCGGCCTCGTCTTCCACAAAGCGCTCGGCGACGCCCGGTGCCGGGCGACCTCTCCGACGCGTTCCGCGGCTGCCTCTACTACATCGTGGCGATCACCGTGCTCATTCGCCCTCCTGGCACGACGAAGGGCTCCCGCAAGGACGTGACTGCGGGAGCCCTTCGGTCTCTGCTCGGCGTGCTGGGGCGTCAGGCACCGGGTGCCACCGGCAGCACGTGGCCGCCAACCCTGCCGGTGCTCAGGCAGAGGGAGCAGACCTCGGCGCAGGTAGTACCTGCCCTCGGTGAGCACGGCCGACTCCGATGACGGAGGCGTCCCTCATGACGGATCGGCCCGGCGGGCGGTGGGCGAATGCCGTAGGCGAGGCGAAAGGTCCTCTGGTCGCATGGCAGCATCGGCGGACGTGAGTGTGTCCGTGGAGGTACGGAGCCTGCGCGCGGCGGTGTTCGCTGTGCTATGCGTGCTGCTCGCCGCCGGAGGTCATGCGCTGGCCACAGGCGCGGCTCCGCCCGTGTGGGTGCAGTTCGCCGGAGCCGTGCCCCTCTTCGCGGCCGCGTTCCTGCTGGGCGGGCGGGAGCGAACCCTGGTCGGCATCGGTGGTGGGACGCTCGCAGCCCAGGGCGGGCTGCACGTCGCGTCCGGCGTCACCCGCCCGCACGCCGCGATGGCTGTGCACGGCATGCGGATGACCGAGCCTCCGCCAACTTGAAGTCGCTGATCAAAAGGCTGGTGTGACGGTATTCCGGGGGTGCTCGCGCTGGTCGTGGACTGGAGACTGTGAAGTAGATCGTCTGCCAAAGCTGTATCGCATTCCCTTTCCGCTGACCCCCCTACCACCGCGACGGGCGCATGGTCGGCTACGCCATCCTCAGCCCCGACGCCAAGGCCTCCCGCGCCTCCGGCACCTTCCGCCGCCGCGTCTTCTGGCTCCTGCCCCACGACCGCGACAGCGACCCCGACGGCCTGTACGCCAGGAGCGCCCCGCCGAAGCCGTCGACCCCCGCACCCTCGAACCCTGTGTCAAGGGTTACAAAACCGAACGCTCCGAAGGCGGGCCGCCCTCCCGGGCCATGCAGGAACTCGGCATACAACTCCCGCTGTAACCGCGCCTTGATAGCGCCGACCGCGGTGAGCCCAGTACTGATCCCAATGACATCGCCGCGGTTGTACGCGACGAAGCGACAGGGTGACCGATCGAGATCCCCTAGGGCCTTTCCGCAGGCGTCGGATCCCGGCGGAAGGCAGCCAGGGGTGAGCGCGCTCAGCGCCCGGTCGGTGATCCGCAGGCCCAGGTCGTCATTTGCGCCTGGTACCGGGAGCGGCCGGACTCCCGGGGCAGAACACCTAGTCCGTCCGGGTGGCGGCGAGGTGGGCGTCTACGGCGACGACACCGTCGACGCCTTGGCAGAGGCCCACGATCACTGGGACGAGACGCGGTTCCGGGACGTGACCGCGCAGGGTGACGACACCGTCCCGGACCTCGACCGCGACGGTGCCCTCGTCCAGGCCGAGGATGCGCCCCAGGACGTCCTGCTCGATCTCGCTGCGGATCTCGACGTCGGAGCGGATGAAGGCGTCGAGCAGGTCGCTGCGGGTGACGATACCGGTGAGGAGCCCGTCGTCTCCGACCACCGGCAGCTGCTTGACGTGCCGCTTGCGGAGTTCCCGTGCGGCACGGGGGATCGTCCAGTCGGCGCGGGCGGTGAAGACGGGGCTGCTCATGAGCGCGCCCGCGGTCCGGGCCCGGGCCTTGCCCCAGGCGCGCTCGTCGTTCCCGTCCTGACCCTGCGGATCAGGCATGCCGGTCTCGTGTCGCAGCACGTCGGCGGCGGACACGACGCCGACGGGGGCGCCGTCGGCGTCGACAACCGGCGCCGCGACGATGTCGTTCGCGTCCAGCAGGGCGGCGACCTCCTGGAACGGCGTGTCGGGGCGGAGGGTGAGGACCTCCTCGGTCATCACGTCACCGACCGTGCGGCGGTGCAGCATGGCATCGGCCTCCTCCGCTTTGCGACGGGGCGGCCGCGGTCGGACCGCCCGGGCGGACGACGCGCGGCGCGCTGGCCCCTGCTGGCTCGTCCACGCCGTCTTTCCTACCCATGACAGCACCGCGGCGCTCCGGTGACCACTGGCGTTCGGCCTGGCGGGGAGGGCCGTGAGGCATTGACGACAGGCAGCGGACTGCTCGTGAAACGCTCCCGCTGCACTGTGGTCCGTGGGGTGTCAGGTCTTGGTGATGCCGGTGACCTCCGCCGGTAGGGGGCCGGAGTCGTTGCGGGCAGAGGGATCTCGTCCAAGAGCAGGTGCTGCAGGCCGTCCGGCCCCCTGCAGCACGAAGCGGAGATCGCGCTCGTCGTCCACCTCCTGCGGAGCGTCACTGAGAGCCCTCAGCAAGGCCCGCAGCCGCGGATAAGGCGTCTGGGGCGAGCGGCTGTCCGCTGCCTATGCCTCAGTCGACGTGCCCGACGGGGCGTCCGAGTCAGATTCCGTGTCTCGATGCTCGACACACTCGCCATCAACCCAGCCGTACGGGGCCCAACTTGTTCGCCCCGGCACCTCGTACGGTGTTGCCGGGGCCGCCGGGCGGACTGGTCATCGTGATGTACCGAGGAGAGTTGATGCTCGATCTGGAAGAGCGTGTCACCCGGGTGTTCAACCCGGATGTCCGGCCGCTGGTGCAGGAGGCGCACCGCTGCTACGCCTCCGGCGCCGCCCGTGCGGCGATCGTGCTGACCTGGACCGCGGTGTGCGCCGATCTGATCCACAAGGTGCAGGTCCTCAAGGAGGAGGGCGAGGCCGACGCCCGCGGCCTGGTCGACGGCGTCGAGCGTGCCCAGCAGCCCGGACAGGCCGACGCGGTGGACATCATGCTCGGCGTCGAGTGGACCATCCTGGACGTTGCCGAGAAGCTGGCACTGATCGACTTCACGCAGAAAATGCAGCTGGAGCGGTTGCGTGAGGACCGGCACTTGTGCGCCCATCCGTCCCTGCGCCCGCTCGGGGAGCTGTACGTGCCGGCGACGGAGTACTCCCGGGCCCATCTGGCGGTGGCGCTGGAGGCGGTGCTGATCCACCCTCCGAGCCAGGGCCGCAAGATCTTGGCGAGTTTCGCCGCGCACGTCGCCGATCCAGCGTTCACCTTTGCTCCCCAGTACCTTAAGAGGTCGTTTTCTCGCTTGGTGCGCGCTTTTCTCCTGCGTTTCTTGGTGCGGGTCGGTCAGCCCATTGGGGCAGGTGGAGCGGATGTGGCCGCTGCACTGCATGGTGCGGCGCCTGGGGCGCAGTACGGCTTGCACCTGTCTCATCCCAAGACGCCCCGTTCTGCGTCTGTGCTTCCGCATGCTGGCGGCGTGCGCCTGGGCGCACTCGGTTCCTGAAAACGACCTCTCAGGCCTGGGCGGCGTACAGGGCGCCGAGAGCTGCGGCGAGGGCCGGGAAGCGGATGGCCCGGCCCGGCTCACGCTTGCAGGGTCCCCTGCGGGCTCGTCTTCCGGAGGAGGAGGGGCAGCAGTCCGGCCGCCACGAGCGCGGAGGCGAGGCCGAGGGCGCCGACGGCCGTCGTGAGGTGGCCGGTGGCGGACTCGAGGGCGAGCAGGGAGAGCGGGCAGAGGAACTGCCCGAGGAAGAACGACGCGATCCACAGTCCGGTGCCCCGGCCGCGGTTGCGGTATTCCAGCTTTGACATGGCCCAGGTGAGCAGCGTGGGCAGCAGAAAGCCGGTGCCGATGCAGTTCAGGAAGGTGCCGAAGATCAGAACGGCCACGTTGTGGGCCAGGCTGATCAGCACGAACCCTGCTGCGCACAGGGCGAAGATCGCGGCCAGCCTGCGCTCCGGCCGGCCGGTTGTCGAGGCGAAGATGACGGAGCCGATGACCGTGGCGGCGCTGGCGATTGCGGTGATCATGCCGATGAGGGCGCTGGACTGTATGCCCAGGCCGTTCATCAGGTATGCCGTTTCGGCCGGGACGGCGTAGAAGACGATGCCACCGAACACCGAGAGCAGGCAGATGCCGGCCAGCCGGCCGGCCGAGGAGGGCCGATGCCCGACGGTGAGTGCCTCGTCCATGGGGGCGCCCGGCCCGGGCTTGGACAGGAATGCGGCCATCGCGGGGGCGAGGAGCAGCCCGACGGCGTAGAGCTGGAACGGGGCGCGCCAGTCCGAGGCGCCCATCGCGCCGCCGAGTATGAAGAAGGCGGTGGCGGCAATGGTGGCGCACACCGTCTGCAGGGCCAGGTAGCGGTCGCGTGCCCGGCCCGCGTAGTAGTCGCCGATCAGTGTCGTGCAGGAGGTCATGATGAAGGCCTCGGCGACACCGAGGAGGGCACGGCTGGCCACGATGGCGCCGAGCGAGTCCAGCCACAGAGGAGCGGTGCCGAACAGCGCGTACAGGACGGTCGCGACGACCAGCGGAATCTTGCGTCCCAGGCGGTCGAGCAGGACACCCGCGAAGGGGGCGACCAGGGCGAGCGTGAGCGCGGGGATCGTGAGGATCAACGGGACAACTGCGTCCGCGTCCGGCACCGTCCTGAACAGCTCCTGCAGCTTCGGCAGCACGGGAGCGAGCAGCACCGCCCCGATGACCGGCAGACAACTCCCGCTCATCAGGAGCGTCAGGCGCAGACTGCCCCCGGATTCGGGCACGGGCTCGGTGCTCCGGACGGCGAAACCGCCGACGGGAACGGGTGGGGAGGTGAAATCGGGCACGTAAGGCCTCCATAGCGGGCGGTGACAGGGCACGCGGCAGGCTGCTGCCGTGGCCGTGCCACACCGCAGAGCGCCAGTGCACTGAAGGGAAACGCCCGGAGGAATGAGAGGGGCGCCAGGACTTGCACGACTATGGGGCATGTTGCTCCCTGGCGCCTACCCCCTGCGCCATTCAACTGGTGGATCTTGCCTATCCATCCTCTGGATGGCGCTGTCACGTTGTTGGGTGGGAAGGTGTCTGATGGTGCGTCGCGGCGTGGTGGAGCCCGGTTCCGGGCTGTGCTCAGGCCGCGGTGGCGAGGCCGGCGACGCCGGTGATCTGCTCCCAGATCGCGAAGCGGACGGTCATCTCGGCGCGGTAGTCGTGTGCGGGCATCAGATGGCGGCGGGGCCGGAAGTGGGGCGAGATACCGCTGAACGCGGACAGGAACCGCTGGGCTGCGCCGGTGCTCCGGAAGCCCTTCATCGCGCGTTCGCGCTGTCTAGTGGGCTGGTGGCTGTTCTCGGCCCGGTTGTTCAGGTATTTCGACTGCCGGTGCTCGACGCAGGGCATGACCTCGCGGTGAGCGGCGCCGTAGGAGCGCAGCTTGTCCGTGACGACCACCCGCGGCACCACGCCTGCCGTCTTGAGGAGTCGGCGGAAGAATCGCTTCGCCACGGTCTTGTCCCGCCGGTTCTGCACCAGGATGTCCAGCACCATGCCGTCCTGGTCGACAGCCCGCCAGAGGTACTTCTGCTCGCCGTTGGTCTTGATGAAGACCTCGTCCAGGTGCCACTTGTCACCAGGCCGGGGCTGGCGGCGGCGCAGCGAATTGGCGTACTGCTGCGCGAACTTCATGCACAGCGGCGGATGGTCTCGTAGGAGACGATCACGCCGCGCTGGAGCATCAACTCCTCGACCTCACGGAAGCTGAGGGGGAACCGGAAGTACAGCCACACGCAGTGGGAGATCACCTCGACCGGGTACCGGTGCCCTATGTACTGCGGCGACGCGCTCCCCACGGACGATCCCCCTCCACCATGATCAACCCGGAGATCATCCCACCCGCTCAGCCAACGTGACAGCACCGGGGAAAAGGACGAGAACATCGGGCGGGCAGGGACCACGGTCCCTGCCCGCCCGACGCGTCCATGGTCCTTTGCTTCCCGATCAGAGGGGCGTGAGGATCAGCGGGGCGTCGGTACGGGCCGCGATGTTCTCGGCGGTCACACCCGGCCCGCATTCCACGAGAACGAGGCCCTCGGGCGTGACGTCCAGGACGCCGAGGTCGGTGATGATGCGGTGGACGCACCGCTCGCCGGTGAGAGGGAGAGTGCACTCCTTGACGATCTTCGGGGTGCCGTCCTTGGCGGTGTGTTCCATGAGGACGATGACGCGGCGGGCACCGTGGACGAGGTCCATCGCGCCGCCCATGCCCTTGACCATCTTTCCGGGGATCATCCAGTTGGCGAGGTCGCCGTTCTCCGACACCTGCATGGCGCCGAGCACGGCGGTGCCGATGTGGCCGCCCCGGATCATGCCGAAGGACAGGGCCGAGTCGAAGAAGGAGGCTCCCGGCAGGACGGTGACGGTCTCCTTGCCGGCGTTGATGAGGTCGGGGTCGACCTGGTCCTCGGTGGGATAGGGGCCGGTGCCGAGGATGCCGTTCTCGGAGTGGAGAACGACATGGACGTTCGGCGGGAGGTGACCGGGGATGAGGGTGGGCAGGCCGATGCCGAGATTCACGTAGGAGCCGTCGGTGAGTTCAGCGGCTGCGCGGGCGGCCATCTGGTCGCGGGTCCAGCCCAGTTGCGTGCCGAGGGTGGTGCTCATGCGCGTACGGTCCTCTTCTCGGGCTGTTTGTCGGCGGCCTGGGCCGGAGTGAGGGGCACGATCCGCTGGACGAAGATGCCCGGCAGATGGACCTCGTCCGGGCTCAGCGCGCCCGGCTCGACGAGTTCCTCCACCTCGGCGACGGTGATGCGGCCGGCCATCGCGGCCAGCGGGTTGAAGTTGGCGGCGGACTTGCGGAAGACCAGGTTGCCGTGGCGGTCGCCACGCCAGGCCCGTACGAGGGCGAAGTCGGTGGTGATGCCGTGCTCCAGGACGTACGTCCGGTCGGCGAAGTCGCGGGTCTCCTTGGGCGGGGAGGCCACAGCGACCATGCCGTCGGCGGCGTACCGCCAGGGTAGTCCGCCGCGGGCGACCTGGGTGCCGACCCCCGCAGGGGTGTAGAAGGCGGGGACGCCCGCTCCACCGGCGCGCAGCCGCTCGGCCAGCGTGCCCTGCGGCACCAGCTCCACCTCCAGCTCGCCCGACAGGTACTGGCGGGCGAACTCCTTGTTCTCGCCCACGTAACTGCCCGTGACACGGGCGATGCGGCCGTCGGTCAGCAGGACGCCCAGTCCGCGCCCGTCCACCCCGCAGTTGTTCGACACGACCTTCAGGCCGGTGGCGCCCTGGGCGTGGAGGGCCTGGATGAGTACGTCGGGGATGCCGCTGAGGCCGAAGCCGCCGACGGCCAGCGACGCCCCGTCGGGGATGTCGGCGACCGCCTCCGCGGCGCTCGCACAGACCTTGTCCATGGAGGGAGGGCCTTTCTGTCGTGTCTGTCGTTGCCTTGCTGCTGGTTCAGACGTCCGGGCGCAGGGCGTCCGAGATCGGCTTGGCGCCGCCGTGCGCGGTGAGGCCGCCGTCGACGGGGATCTCGGCTCCGGTGATGAAGGACGCTTCGTCGGAGAGGAGGAAGGTGACGAGCGGGGTGATCTCGTCGACGGTTGCGGTGCGGCCGAGCGGGGTCTCGCGGATGTTCGCCTCGCGGAACGCGGGAGCGGCGGAGGCGGTCATCTCCGTCTCGATGAATCCGGGGTGGATGATGTTCACGCGGATGCCACGAGACCCCAGTTCCATGGCGGCGGTCCTTGACAGGCCGCGCAGCGCCCACTTGCTGGCCGTGTACGCGACCGGGTAGTGGGCGGTCAGCGCCGCCGACGAACCGACGTTCACGATCGACGCGCCCGCGCGCATCAGCGGCACCAGGTGCTGGATGCCCAGGAGCGGCCCGGTGACGTTGACGGCGTGGACGCGGGCCATGTCCTCGGGGCGCACGGAGTCGATCCGGGCGCGCCAGGTGATGCCCGCGTTGTTGACCAGGCCGTGCACCTGCCCGTACGCCTCGTTCAGTTCGGCGGCGAGCTCGGCCCAGTCCTTCTCGCTGGTGACGTCGAGGCGGCGGCAGCCGGGTGCCTCCGTCACGTCGGCGGCGATCACCCGGGCGCCCTCGCGGGTGAGTGCCTCGGCCTCCGCGGCGCCCTGGCCGCCGGCCGCGCCCGTGACCACGACGACCTTGCCGGCGAGCCTCTTGGGGTGGAGGTTGGTCACGGCCGCTCCCGGGGGCGGCGCCGGGCGACGGGAACCGGCAGCGGGTCGGGGCCGGGCACCACGGTGTTGGCGACGGATCCGATGCCCTCGACGGTGAGCGTCACCGTGTCGCCGGGCTTCAGCGGCGCCGGGTCCTGCGTGCCTCGTACGCCCCACAGTTCGGCGAGGCAGCCGCCGTTGCCGCAGGTGCCGGAACCGAGGACGTCGCCGGGGCGGACGACGGTGCCGCGCGAGGCGTAGGCGACCATCTCCTCGAAGGTCCAGCTCATGTTGGACAGCAGGTCCCTGCCCACGACCTCGCCGTTGACCTCCGCCGTCAGTGCCAGGCGCAGGAAGCCGTCCGCGTCCCGGTACTTCTCCAGCTCGTCGGCGGTGACCAGGTAGGGGCCCAGCGTGGTGGCGGTGTCCTTGCCCTTGCAGGGGCCGAGGCCGACCTTCATCTCGGCGGACTGCAGGTCACGGGCCGTCCAGTCGTTGAAGACGGTGTAGCCGACGATGTGGTCGCGGGCCTGCTCGGGGGTGAGGTCGCGGCCCTCCTTGCCGATCACGGCGGCGACCTCGAGCTCGAAGTCGAGCAGGCTCGACCCCGGGGGCACGGGGATGTCGTCGTGCGGGCCGTACACCGCGTAGGGGTTGGTGAAGTAGAAGGTCGGCGCCGCGTACCACCGCTCCGGCACCCCGGCGGCCCCGTCCACGGAGCGCCGTACGCCCTCGACGTGTTCCTCGAAGGTGACGAAGTCCCGCACGGTGGGCGGCTGGAGCGGAGGCAGCAGCCGCACTTCGGAGACGTGGGGACCGGCCTGGGCGTCGAGCATCCTGGTGCCCGCGTCGAGCAGTTCCGGCATACTGCCCGCCTCGGTGAGCAGTCCGGTCAGGGAGTGGACACCGGACAGGGGGCGGAGTATGCCGTCCTTGTCGACGACGGCCACATGGTGTTGGTCGCGGTGTTCGTAAGTGGCGAAGCGCATGGGAGGGGTCCAGTCGGCGTGGGGCGGGCAGGCACGGAGGAGCCGGGGGCGGGCAGTGCAGTCACGGCAGGACAGCGGATCACCGCGCCCCGGGGGCTGGAGGACCTTGCCGGCCGGGCGGTCAGACCGGCGGCGCGACGAACACGCCGCGGTCGACGTCGTTGAACGACTCCTTGACGATGAGTTCGTTCATCGGGTTCGCGGTGCCCCACTGGTCGGTGACCTCGGGCTCCGAGAAGTCGTAGACGTGGGGGTGCCAGGTGTCCTCGTCCAGTTCCTCCAGCTCGGTGGTGTACTCGACGGTGTTGCCGTGCGGGTCGAGGAAGTACGTGAAGGTGTTGTCGCCCGCCATGTGCCGGCCCGGGCCCCAGAGCTTGCGGGCGCCGGAGCGCATCACGCGGCCCGAGCCGCGCATGTACTCGTCCAGGCCGCGCATCTCGAAGGAAACGTGGTGCAGGGAGGTGTGCGGGCCCTTGGCGATGGCCATCGAGTGGTGCTGGTTGCTGATCCGCATGAAGTGCATGACCTCGCCCATGTGCGGCGAGCCCAGCGTGTCGGAGAGACGGAAGCCGAGGTGGCGCTCGTACCACTCACGCGTCCTGTTCAGGTCCGGGGAGTTGAGCACCACGTGCGACAGCCGGACCGGGATCGACTCCTTCTCCTCCACCCTGCGGTGCTGCCTGGCCTCGACGTCGGCGGAGACCTCGATGGTGCGGCCGTCGACGTCGAAGAAGCGGAAGCCGTAGCCACCGCCGGGGGTGTCCACCTTTCCCGGCTGGGAGATCAACTGCACGCCCTGCGAGAGGAGTTGCTCGGCCAGCGTGTCGACGTCGGCCGGGCTGCCCGCCCCGTAGGAGACCAGGTCGAGGCGCTTCTCGTCGGCCTGGCGCAGTCGTACGACGTACTGTTCGGGGCTGCCCTCGGCGGCGAGGAAGGAGATCCCGGAGTCCTCGGCGACCTTGGTCAGGCCCCAGACGCCGGCGTAGAAGTCGAGCTGCTTGTCGTAGTCGGGCACGGCGAGGTCGACGTGCCGCAGGTGGGTGAGCAGGCGGTTGCTCATAGGGGGTCCTCCTCAGGCGAGGTTGAGCAGCGCGGCGGCGTTTTCGCCGCGGATGGCGTGGAAGTCGGGGTCGGGCAGGTCCGCGGTGCGCAGCGCGCCCAGCGGGTCGTCGGTGCCCATGTCGAAGGGGAAGTCGGAGCCGAGCAGGACCCGGTCCGCGCCCGCGGCGCGCACCAACTCCCGCAGGACGTGCGGGTCGTGGACGAGGGAGTCGAAGTACAGCTGCTTCAGGTAGCTGCTCGGCTCACGGGCACAGTCCCGGGCGTCGGGGCGGGCGCGCCAGGCGTGGTCGGAGCGGCCGATGTGGGTGGGAAGGTAGCCGCCGCCGTGCGCCGCGATCAGCTTCAGGCCCGGATGGCGGTCCAGGACGCCGGAGAAGATCAGGTGGGAGAGGGCGACGGCGTTCTCGGTGGGCTGGCCGACGGTGTTGGACAGGTACCACTGGTCCAGTCGCTCGTCGAGCGTGCAGCCGAACGGGTGCAGGAAGACCAGGGCGCCGGCCTCCTCCGCGCGTGCCCAGAAGGGTGTGAGCCGCGGGTCGGAGAGTTCCACCGCTCGTGTCCCGCCCGGCCCCGGCGCGTGCGAGGACAGCTCCACGCCCCTCAGGCCCTGGTCCAGTGCGTGGTCGAGCAGGGCGACGGCGAGGTCGGGGTGTTGGAGGGGGACCAGCCCGAGGCCGTGAAGCCGGTCGGGGGCCTTGGCGCAGTGTGCTGCGGTCCCCTCGTTGGCCAGCCGGCAGACCCGCTCGGCCAGCCGGGGCTCGGCCCAGTAGTGGTAGTGCGACGGCGAGGGGCTCACCAGCTGCACGTCCACGCCGGCCGCGTCCATGGCCGCGAGGCGCACGGTGACGTCCGTCAGCTTCGGCACGCGCGCGCCGACCATGGGACCGTTCACGGCCAGGGCCGCCGACCCGTTGCGGCGGGCGTCGAGGCCCCGGGCCTCGGCGAGGCCGGGGTGACCGGCGACGGCCTCATCCACCTCCGGGAGCAGGAGGTGGGCGTGGACGTCGATCGTCGGTGTCGGCAGGTGTTCCGTCACGGGCGTTCCTTCAGCGCGTTCATGGTGCGGCCCACCAGTCCGGGCACGTCCGCGTCGCGCACCGCGTCGAGCAGCCACTGGCCGAGCTGGACGGAGGCGTCGACGACCATGCGTACGCGGGGCAGGCGCCGTGCGTGGTAGTCGGTGAAGAGCCGGTCGTCCCAGTCGCTTCGGGTGGTGAGCAACTCGGCGAGGACGGAGGCGTCCTCCAGGGACATCGCCGCGCCCTGGGCGAAGGTCGGCGGGCAGCAGTGGGCGGCGTCTCCGACCAGCACGACCCGGCCGCGGTGCCACGGGCCCTCCACGAGGTGGCGGTGGAACCAGGTGTAGTTGACCTTGGCCGGGTCGTCGATGTGTTTCGTGATCTCGGGCCAGAAACCGCCGTAGGCCTGGGCGAGCCGCCGCATCTCGTCCGCGTACGTGGCCGGGTCGATGGAGGCCCGGTCGCGGCCGGCCTCGACGACGTACGCGTAGATGGTGTTCTCGCTGGTGGGGCAGTAGCCCGCGATGTAGGCCGGGCCGCCGTACGCCAGGTCCGTGCGGTCCACGCCCTCGGGCCGTGGGGCCGCGATGCGCCAGATCGCCATGCCGGTGGGCTCGGGTCTGTCGGTGATGCCGACCGCGGCGCGGGTGGCGGAGTTCAGGCCGTCCGCGGCGATCACCAGGTCGTAGCGGCCCTCGGTGCCGTCGCTGAAGTGGACCGAGACGCCGTCGGCGTCCTGCTCCAGGGTGTCGACGGTGGTGCCCAGGCGGACGTCGGCGCCCGAGGCGCGGACCGCGTCGATGAGGATCTGCTGGAGCCGCGGGCGCTGCATGCCGAGGGTTGCCGGCAGGTCGTCGCCGCCGGTCTGGAGGTCCTCGGCCACGAAGAGGACGGTGCCGTCGAGGGCGGTCATGCCCAGCGAGCCGAAGGCGAATCCGGAGGAGCTGACCTGCTCCCACACGCCCAGTTCGCGCAGGACGCGCAGTGCGTTGCCCTGGAGGGTGATACCGGAGCCGGTGGTGGCGTTCCAGTCGGGCTTGGCCTCGATGAGGTCCACGCTGACACCGGCACGGCGCAGCAGGATGGTGACGGCGTTGCCGGAGGCGCCCCCGCCGATGACGAGGACGGTGGGGCTCCCCCCGCTCGAGTGAGGTCGAGAGTGGGTGAGGGTGTCAGCCATGTCGGGGAACCTCCCGAGGTTGGGCCGCGCGGCTTCGGGCGGCGGTGTGCGGCTCGCCCGCTGGGAGCGCGGGCCAGGGGTGGGGACGGGGTGCGAGGTGGGGACGGTGTGCGGGGCCGGATGCGCCGCTGCTGTCAGGGGAGGGTGGCGGCGCATCCGGCGGGTGAGCAGGTCGGCGCCGATGGCCGGCGGCCGAGCGGGTCGGCGGCCGCGTGCCGGGGCGGTCGGCGAGCGCCGGGTTGGCGGCTGGGCGCCGGGCGGCTGAGCGGGTCGGCGGCCGGGCGGGTTACTTGACGGCGATGGGGTTGACCGGGGAGCCGACGGCTCCGGTGATGGGCAGCGGTGCGGCGGTCAGCCAGAACTCGTACACGCCGTCCGCCGCGCAGTCCTCGGCGAGGGCGTCCAGGTCCCACATCTCGCCGATCAGCAGGCCCATGTTGGGGATGACGACCTGGTGCAGCGGCTGGAAGGCGTTTTCGAACTCGTTCGGCCGCACCTCGAAACCCCAGGTGTCGGTGGCGATCGCGGCGATCTCGGTACGGTGCAGCCAGCCGGCGGTGGTGAACGACAGACCGGGCGCGGGGCCGCCCGCGTAGTCGCCCCAGCCGTCACGCCGGGCGCGGGCGAGGCGCCCGGTGCGGACGAGGACGATGTCGCCGCATCCGACGCTCACGCCGTGGGCCTCGGCGGTCTCGGTCAGGTGCTCTGTGGTGATCGCGAAACCGTCGGGCAGTTCCGGCGTGCCGTCGTCGTCACCGATGGCCCGGGCCACGTCCAGCAGTACGCCGCGACCGGCGACGTACGGGGCCATGTGCTCGATCCCGGTGACCAGGTCGCCGGCGGAGGTGACGACCTTCTCGGCGTCACGTCCGTTCCAGGCCTTGCCGTGGTCGAAGATGTGCCCGAGGCCGTCCCACTGGGTGGAGCACTGCAGCGGCATCGCGATCACGTCGTCGGCGCCGCCGATACCGTGCGGGAAGCCCTGGTTGCCCAGCGCCGCGTCGGTGCCGGTGTCGAGCATGGTGTGCACCGGGTTGGTCCGCCGGCGCCAGCCCTTCTGCGGGCCGTCCATGTCGAACCGCTGCGAGAGCGAGAAGCTCACGCCCCGGCGCACCAGTGCCGCGCCTTCGCGCCGCTTGGCCTCGCCGAGGAAGTTCAGCGTGCCGAGCACGTCGTCCTCGCCCCAACGTCCCCAGTTGGAGTACGCCTTGGCGGCCTCGGCGATCGCACCCTCCGGGTCGTGGCGGTCCAGGCTCACGAGTTCTCCTCCACACAGCGGGTGCGCTGCATACCAAGACCGGTGATGGACCCCTCCATGACGTCGCCGCCCTGCAGCAGCCGCCCCCAGTGGATGCCGTTGCCGGCCGGGCTTCCGGTCAGCACCAGGTCGCCGGGCAGGAGCCGGGAGGTCTGCGAGATGTACGACACCAGCCGCGCGACGCCGAAGAGCATGTCCTTCGTGGACTCGTCCTGCATGGTCTCGCCGTTCAGCTTCAGCGTCACCCGCAGGTCACCGGGGTCGGAGACGGACTCGGCGGGCACGATCCAGGGCCCGAGCGGGGTGAAGCCGGGGGCGTTCTTGCAGCGCAGCCAGTCGGTGCCGATCGCGGGCATGTCCCGCCGGAAGACGGTCGCGCGGTCGGTGAGGTCGTTGGCGATCGTGTAGCCGGCGACGTATTCCGGGGCCTCCTCGACGGAGACCCGGTAGGCGGACTTGGCGATGACCGCCGCCAGCTCCAGCTCCCAGTCCGGCTTCTTCGCCCAGGAAGGGAGTGCGACGTCGTCGTACGGGCCCGCGATGGTGCTGGGCAGCCCGATGAACACGTACGGCAGGTCCTCGGCGGCTCGGCGGTCCATGACCGCGGCGATCTCCGCGCGGGCCTCCTCCACGGTGCGCGGGTCGTCGGGGGAGCGGTGGGCGACCTCCAGGTCGATCACGTGCTGGCGGTAGTTGGCGCCGGACTGGAAGATCTGGCGGGGTTCCAGCGGGGCGTGCACGTGCAGGCCGTCCAGCGGCCGCCAGTCCAGGGCGTCGTCGTCCGCCAGGGCGTACAGGACGGGGAGGGTCTCCTCCCAGCGTTCCAGTACGGCACGCATGTCGGAGGGTGCCCAGTCCAGGGCTTTGCCCAGGTCGAGTACCCGCTCCTTGGCCAGGAGACCGGGAAACGGCTCCCCGTCCGGAACGGATACCGTGCCGAGCGCAAACGGGCCGGCAGGTTGCACGAGCGTTGCCATCAGATTTCCTCCTGCTGGGTTGCGGTCTACTGTGGCCTCGATCGGCGGATCACGGAAATTTCTCCTATGGATGCGCCGAATCCATGACGTGGATGGCTCTTGCTCGCACAGGTGGTGCCCGATGAACCTGTCCAGACTCGACCTCAATCTGGTCCTCGCCCTGCGCGCGCTGCTGGAGGAGCGCAACGTGACCCGGGCCGGCGAGCGCGTCGGACTCAGCCAGCCCGCCATGAGCGCGGCGCTGTCCCGACTGCGCCGCCATTTCGACGACGAATTGCTCGCCCGCACCGGCAACAGCTACGAGCTGACGCCGCTCGGTGTCGCCCTGCGCGACCGCAGCGCCACCGCGTGCGACCTGCTGGAGCGTGTCTTCTCCAGCCAGGCCGACTTCGACCCGGCCGCCGAGATCCGCGAGTTCACCCTGCTCGCCGCCGACTACGGCGCGGCCGTGTTCGGCGCCGCCCTCGCCCGCGTGCTGCACCAGGAGGCGTCCGGGATCCGGCTCACCTTCCGGCACCCGACGCCCGACATCACGGAGAACACCGCCACCCTGCTGAGCACCGTCGACGGACTGCTGATGCCGCACGGCGTCATCGACGGCTTCCCCTTCGTCGACCTCCACCAGGACCGCTGGCTGTGCATGATCGCCGACGACCACCCCGAGATCGGCCACGAGGTCACCCTCGACCAGTTGGCCCGCCTGCCCTGGGCCGTCTACCAGCGCCCCTACGACGCCCCGGCCGCCCGCCAGCTCAGCATGCTCGGCATCAGCCCCCGGGTGGAGGTGTCCGTGCAGACCTTCCAGCTGCTGCCCCACATGGTCGAGGGCACCCGCCGGATCGCGATGATCCAGGAGCGTCTGGCGCGCCGGGCGGTCCGTTCCGCCGCGGTGCGGGTCCTGCCCTGCCCGTTCGAGGCCGTGCCGGTGCAGGAGGCGATGTGGTGGCACCCGGTGCACACCCAGGACGCGGCCCACATCTGGCTGCGGCAGAAGGCCGCGGAGGTGGGCGCGACGCTGACGGGCCACGGCACGGCGGAGGCACCGTCCGTCGGACAGGGCGCCGGGCCGGCGCCGGGCCGGCTCTGATCACGGCCCGGGACCGGCACGACCCGTCCCCATGGGTCGCCGTGGGGACGGGTTCCGCGGTGTGCGGCCGGTCCACTGCCGCGTTTGCCACGTCTGCAGCGTCTGCTCTGCTCAGGCCGCCTGCTCGGGCATCGGCTGGGGGGCGATGGCGTCCGCACGGCGGCGAGCCGCCGGCAGTCCCGCCGCGACAAGGGCCGCGGCCAGCCCCAGCGTGCCCACCGCACCGGCGAGAGAGCCGACCGCCTGCTCCAGGCCGAGCAGCACCAGCGGACAGACGAACGCGCCGCCGAAGAAGGCCGACGTCCACAGTCCCGTGCCCCGGCCGCGGTCCTCGAACGCCAGCCGGGACATGGCACTGGTGAGGAGGGCGGGCAGCAGCATGCCCGTACCCAGACAGTTGACCACCGCCCCGACGACCAGCAGCGGGGCGCTGCCGGCGAGGAACATCACCCCGAAACCGGCCGCGCAGACCGCGAAGACCGCGGGCAGCATCGGGTCCGGGGAGCGCTTCAGCCGGGCGAAGATCACCGCTCCGGCCACGGTGGCGGCACTCGCGATCGCCGTGGCCGGGCCGATGACGCCGGGGTCCTTCACACCGAGGTCGTCGAGCAGGTACGCCATCTCCACCGGGACCGTGTAGAAGACCATCGCTCCGAAGAAGGTGAGGGCGCAGATCCCCGCCAGCGGCCGCCAGGGGAACGGACGACCGGTCATGGCCACGGCCGGGGCCTCGTGGGTGGCCGCGCGGGCCGCCGGGTTGGGCAGGGCGGCGGCCATCAGCGGGGCGATCACCAGGGCCACGGCGTAGATCCAGAAGGGCACGCGCCAGCCCGCCGCGCCGACGGCGCCGCCGACCACGAAGAAGGCGGTGGCCGACGCGGAGGTACACACGGCCTGCAGCGCCAGGTACTTCGCCCGCTGCCGGCCGCTGTAGTAGTCGCCGATCAGTGTGGTGCAGCAGGTCATGATGGCGGCCTCGGCGACACCGACCAGGGCGCGGCTGGCGATGATCGCGCCCAGCGAGTCCAGCCAGAGCGGCGCCGTTCCGAACACGGCGTACAGGACGGTGGCGACGATCAGCAGGCGCTTGCGGCCCAGCCGGTCCACGATCACCCCGGCGAAGGGGGCCAGCAGTGCCAGCGACAGCGCCGGAACGGTCAGCGCGAGGGGCACCAGCGCCTTGGCCCCCGGCGTCGACGCGAAGAATTCCTGCATTCTCGGCAGCACCGGGGCGATCAGCACCGCGCCCAGGATCGGCAGACAGCTGCCCACCATCAGCAAGGTCAGGCGCACCACATGAGCGGGGCCCGACACGGCGACGGGTGACGGAGCACCGTCGTCGACCGCGGCGGAGGGCGGGGTCGGGGACACGGAACCGGGCATGGCGACTCCAGGGGACGGCGTACGAGGGTGGGCATGCCTTCTCGGGGCGCCGAGGGCGCACGGCATGCTGGGGACGACCGCACGTCGGCGGCTGGTCCGGACAGCGGCGTGCGGGTAGGGACGACTATGGGCTGTCCCTGGCAGCACCGCCATCCTCCGCGCGATCCGAATCCCGTATCCGGCTCATCCACGGCGTGGATGAGCCGGCCAGTGGGGCGCGACCTCCTTGCGGAGGCTTGTCCGCAGGTGACTGGGGTGTATGTGCAGGTGAACTGATTGGCCCGGAAGTATCTTCGAGCGCATCCGTTACGAGGAAGCCATATCCAGGCAGTTCAGCTTTCACCCAGTTCCAGTGATACTCCCAGGCGTGAGGTGATGATGCGCTTCGCCAGGGCTTCGAGTGCCGCTCCGGCGAGCGCCGAACGGGCTTGATCCAGGGCGAGCTCGATGATGGTTTCGAAGAGATCTGACCGGGGGACGGGTGGGCTCTCAAGTCGGTCGAGCCGGATGTCGCGTACCTGCCCCGCGGCAGCGGTCGCGGTCGCGGCGATGAGTCGTATCGACTGGATCTGCGCATGCCGCTCGTCGCTGATCATCTGGGTCGGTTCCCGGCGGGTAGCGAGGTCGATCGCCATGCCTACCTACTGCACGATCGCATCGAGTGCGGACTTGTTCTCTCCGCTGGGGCGCGTTTCGAAAGTGCTGGTCACAACCACTCATTGATGGCTGCGACCAGGACGGTCGCCTCGTAGCGGACGGCGAGCTTGAGGCCCCTATGGATGTCAATCGGCGGGGCTGGTGCCGGAGATTGTCTCCTGGGTGTGAAGATCCCGTTCATGATCGTGTGGCGGAGCGCGCAGTACGCCGATTCGTGTTCCCACCGCAACGCTTCCAGTTCGTCGCCGACCACCAGCGCGGCTACGGCGTGAAGCGGCTGTGCACCATCCTCGGCGTCGCCCGCTCCAGCTTCTGCTACTGGCGCCGCACCGCCGCGGACCGGGCCGCTCGGCAGGCGGCCGACGCCGCTCTCACCGCACGGATACAGGCCGTGCACCGTGAGTCGGACGGCACGTACGGCGTCCCCAGGATCACCGCCGCGGGCGCGTTCGGCGGCGGTGCGCGTCGATGACCCACACTTTCACGGTGCCGATCACCGACAGGTAGGAGCCATCGACGAGGCGGCTGAAGACCGGCGCAGCGAGGTGACGTACCGTCATCCCGGGCTGCTGGCCAAGATCGTCACCATGCTCGACGTGCTTGCCGGCGGCCGGGCCTTCCTCGGGCTCGGCGCCGCCTGGTACGCACGTGAGCACATCGGTCTCGGAGTGCCGTTCCCGCCGGTCGCCGAGCGTTTCGAGCGGCTGGAGGAGACGCTGCGCATCTGCGGGCAGATGTGGGACCCGCAGAACAACGGCCCCTTCGAGGGCAGGCACTACCACCTGGCCGAGACGATCTGCACCCCCGCACCGGTGAGGACCCCGCGCCCGGAGATCATGATCGGCGGGGGCTTGGAGAAGAAGACCCTGCGGTTGGTCGCCCGGTACGCGCACGCCTGCAACCTCTTCGTCTCCGACGTGGAGAGCGTGGCGCACAAGCTGAAGGTGCCGCGCGACCAACGCGACGACGTCGACCGCGACTACCGAACCATCCGCAAGACCGTCCTCTACATGGACCCCAGCGGTACGCTCGACGGCTTCGCCGAGGCCATGGCCGAACACGCCGACCTGGGCATCGAAGAGGCCATCGTCGCGCCGCCGGACGGCGCCGTCGCCCAGTGGATCGAGCGCTGCGCCGGGCCGGTGGCGAAGGTGGTGGCCGAGCGGGGCTGACGACGCGAGGCGCATGAGTCACCGGACCTCGGTCAGGAACGGACGCTCAAGTTCTCGAACAACACCATCCCGGCCGCGGTGTTCGAGGCGGGCACGTGGTACGTCTCGTGCACCCGGCGGATCCGTGGACCCAGCGCGCCGCGCATGATCAGCCACATGATGAGTTCGATGCCCTCGGAGCCGGCCTCGCGGATGTAGTCCTCGCGCGTCAGCGCGGCCAGCTTCTCCGGGTCGTGCTCGATCGCGTCGAGGAACATCCGGTCGAAGTCCTGGTTGATCAGCCCGGCGCGGGCGCCCGCGAGCTGGTGGGACATGCCGCCGGTGCCGAAGACGGCGACCTTCAGGTCCTCCGAGTGGGCGCGGATCGCCTCGCCGAGTGCGCGGCCGAGTGCCAGGCACCGCGCGGCGGTCGGCTGCGGGTACTGGATGACGTTCACCAGGAGGGGCACCACCGCGCACGGCCAGCGCTCGCCGGGGTCGGGGCAGTACACCGACAGCGGCACGGTCAGGCCGTGGTCGACATCGAGCTCCTGGTACACCGTGAGGTCGAACGAGGCGTCGATCAGGCTCTTGACCAGGTGGTCGGAGAACTCCGGGGCGCCGGTGACGGCCGGCACGGGACGGCTGCCCCACCCTTCGTCGGCCACCTGGTACGACGGGGCCGAGCCGATCGCGAAGGTCGGCGTGACACTCAGATCGAGGGCGTTGGCGTGGTCGTTGTAGACGACGACGGCGATGTCGGGGGTGTGCCGGGCCATCCACTCGCGCGCCGGTGTGTATCCGTCGAACAGCGGCTTCCAGTAGGGGTCTTCGGTCTTCCCGTGGTCCATGGCCGCACCGATCGACGGTACGTGCGAGGTGGCCAGTCCCCATATCACCTCAGCCAAAGCTCCGCCCTCCCGCTTTGAGCGCCTTTGCGAACTCCTCGGGGGTCATGCCGGTGAAGACCCCGCCGAGGTACTGCATGGATTTCCCGTCGACCATGGCGAGCTTGAAGACGTAGAAGATGGAGCCGCCCAGTTCCATCATCCGGGTCCAGTCGCGTTGGAGAACGGCGTCCCGTTGCTCCGCCGTGAGTTCGTACGCCGCGCAGTACGCGGTTTCGTCGGCCTTGAACCTCTCCCGGTTCTCGGCGTACTTGAGGGACCCGCAGAGCTGGTTCAGTGCCCGTCCGCGGCGACTCTCGGCGGCGTCGAAGACGTAGGTACCGGGTACCTGGGGTGTGCTGCTGGACATCCCGTTCCTCTCCTCTCCTGTGTGGTTGCCGTGACGGTCAGTGCAGGAGTCCGCCGCCGTCGCAGACGAGCGTCTGACCGGTGACCATGGCCGCGTCCGGTGAGGCGAGGTAGGAGACGAGCCCGGCGAAGTGCTCGGGGGTGACGAACTCCTTGATCGCCTGTCGGCTCATGGTCTCGGCGAAGACCTCGTCGCCGGAGTGCGCCCGGGTGCCCGGGGTGGCCACCTGCGCGGGCGCCACCGCGTTCACCGTGATCCGGTGCGCGCCCAGTTCGCGCGCCATCACCCGGGTCATCCCGAGGAGCGCGCCCTTGGCGGCCACGTAGGCGATCTGACCGGGTGCCCCGGTGAAGAAGGTGCGGGACGCGACATTGATGATCCGCCCGCGGTGCGGGCTGCCGCGCAGATACGGCACGCACGCCTGCACCATGAGCAGCGGGCCGACGGCGTTGACGGCGAAGAAGCGGTGCAGCTCCTTGGGGGTCGCCTCCAGCAGTGGCGCACGGCCGGACAGCAGACCGGCGTTGTTGACGAGGACGTCGACTCCGCCGTATGTCTCGGCGACCTCGTGCACCGTCCGACGGGTGGCCGCCGGGTCGCTGACATCGCAGCGCCACGGCCGCACACCGGCAACGTCACCGGCGCCGTCCGGTTCGGCGACGTCGAGTGCGGCGACCGTGAACCCGTCCGTGGCCAGTCTGCGGACGATGGCCTGCCCGAGGCCGCCGGCGGCGCCCGTGACGACCGCGACCCGAGGGCTCTCCTGGCCGGTCATGGCGCCTTCTCCTGCGGATGGGTGGCCAGGGCCTCCACCGTGATGTCCATCCACTTCCACATCGGCAGGGACGCCAGGGCGTCGTGCAGCTCCGCTGGGTCGGCCGCCTCGTACAGGCCGATGGTGGCGTTACGGCCAGGGACCCGCCACAGCCGCTTGAGGATTCCCGCCTCCCTGAGCTGCATGGCTCGTTCGCGCTCACCCTTGCGCAGGGCTTCGCGTACGTCGTCGGGAGTGTCCGGAGGCAGGGTGTTCTCGGTGCGGACGAGGAATTCCACGGGCGTCCCTTCACGAGGTCAGGCTGCTGCGATCTCCAGCAGCAGTTCGGCCAGTTCGGCGGGGGCGGTGACCATGGCCTCGTGTCCGGTGGCGATCTCGTGGACCGGCCAGCCGCGGGCGGCGGCCCGCTCGGCGTGCGGGGTGAACACCCGCATCCAGTCGGTGCATTCGAGGAAGACACCGGGGACTTGGGCCGCCTTGCCGGTGAGCCGCAGCGGCTCGGTGTAGCTGAGCCACGGGTGCGGGGTCAGCCGCGGGCCGAGCCAGTCGAGGTCCGCCTGTTCGGCGACGCCGAGCACGCTCAGCGAGCGCACCGGGATGAGCCAGCCGAAGCCGGGTCCGGCCACGGACTCCCGGTAGTGCCCGGCGATGCGTTCGGGAAGCAGGTCGATCGCCGCGTCACCGTCGTCGCCGACGAAGGCATCGAGGTGGATCCGCTTGGCCAGCCGGTCCGGGATCCGGTCCGCGACCCCGGTGACGATCTGGCCGGCGTAACTGTGCCCGACGAGCACGACATCGCGGGCGTCGTGGGCCTCGACCAGCGCCACGACGTCCTGGACGTGCGTGGTGAGCCCGACCTGCGGGTTGAGCAGATGGGCGCGGTCGCTGACCCCGGTCAGCGTGGGGGCATGCACCTCGTGCCCGGCCGCGCGCAGCAGCGGGACGACGCGCTGCCACGCCCAGCCGCCGTGCCAGGCTCCGTGGAGCAGTACGAAGACGTGGCGGCCGCTCATGCGGAAGCCCGGGGGCGCGTGCCGCCGGTCCGCTGTTCGCGGGCGAGCATCTTCGCCACCGCGCGACGTCCGCGCAGTGCGGCTAGGTCGGACCTGATGCTGGACTCGGCGGTGCCGCCAGGATCGGACGCGTACATCACCTCCTGGGCCTCCAGGGCGTCGACGTCCTCCTGCATCACGGCGAGTTGCTGCTCGTGCTGGAACTTTGTGAGCTCCTGGTCGTCGATGAGGTAGTCGCGGCCCAGCGCGTAGAAGTCGTGCGTCTCGTTGCCGCGCCCCGGCGTCATCCCGTACAGCACCTTCATGTGGAAGCCGTCCGGCTCCTCGGTGCCGGTGGCCGCGACGCGGATGTTGAGGACGAAGATGCCCGGCGGGTAGAAGTCGCCGTCCTGCCAGCGGTCCACCGGAGAGGTCAGTCCGCAGGACTTCTCGTAGAACGGGGGCGCCTCGATGCCGACCATGCGGCGGCTGAAGCTGACCCGGTCGCCGTCCACCGTCACGTCGATCGGGGTGGCGGCGACGGCGGCGTTGCCGATGCTCGTGGGGTGCAGGAACGTCTCGTGGGTGAGGTCGAGGAGGTTCTCCAGGAGGAGCAGGTGCCGGGCCTTCAGCGGGACCACACCGTGCACGTGCGTCCAGTTCGGGTCGGTGAGCCACGAGGTGTCGGGCAGCAGGCTCTCGTCGGCGAGCTCCGGGTCACCGGGCCAGATCCAGACGGCACTGTCCCGCTCGACCAGCGGGAACCGGCGCAGCGCCGCCTTGGGCCGGTCGGCCTGCTCGGCGACCCCGACGCACACGCCCTGGCCGTCGAAGCGGTAGCCGTGGTAGTCGCACTGGAGGACGCCCTCGTCGTCGAGGTGGCCCAGGGACAGCGGGTACTTGCGGTGTGGGCAGCGGTCCTCGACGGCGGTGACGGTTCCGTCGGGAAGCCGGTAGAAGCAGACCGGGAGGTCCGTGATCCAGCGCTGCTTGAGTGTCCGGCCGATCTCGTCGGACCAGGCTCCCAGGTACCAGCCGTTGCGTACGTGCGGTGTCAGCATGGCGGGTCTTTCCTTTCAGGGGTCCAGTCAGAGGTCGAGGACGAGGCGGCCGCTGCGGGCGCGGGAGACGCAGATGAGCATCGTGTCGTTCGCGGCGCGCTCGTCCTCGGTGAGCAGGGAGTCGCGGTGCTCGACCTCGCCCTCGAGGACGGCGGTCTCGCACGAGCCGCAGATGCCCTCCTCGCAGGAGGACAGAACCGGGACGCCCGCCTGCTCCACGGCCTTGAGGACCGACAGCTCCGGCGGCACGGTCAGCGTCACCCCGGACGCCCGCAGCTCCACCTCGAGCGGCTGCTCGGCCGTACCGCCGACGGGGATCCGCCCGCCCGCCGCGGCGAACCGCTCGACGTTCAGCGCGCCGCTCGGCCACGTGGCGCAGTACGCCTCGACCGCGTCGATCAGTCCGGCCGGACCGCAGCAGTAGACCAGGGCGGACGGGTCGGGATCGCCGAGGAAGCCGGCGAGGTCGAGCAGCCCGTACGCGTCCTGCGGGCGCACGGTCACACGCTCGCCGTAGCGCTCCAGTTCGGTCAGGAACGCCATGGACGTGCGGCTGCGGCCGCCGTAGAGCAGGAACCACTCGGCCCGCACGGCCTCGGCCTCGGCGATCATCGGGAGCAGCGGGGTGATGCCGATGCCGCCGCCGACGAACAGGTACTTCGGGGCGGTGCGCAGGGGGAAGTTGTTGCGGGGACCGCGCACCGTGAGCTCGCCGCCCTCGTGGACGCTGTCGTGGATCCACTGGGAACCGCCGCGTCCATCCGGCTCCCGCAGCACCGCGATGCGCCACCAGGCCGTGTCCTGTGCCGGGCCACACAGCGAGTACTGGCGGGTGACACCCGTGGGCAGGACGACGTCGATGTGCGCTCCCGGCTGCCAGGACGGCAGCGGTCCGTCGTCACCGGAGCGCGGTGCGAGCTCCAGTGACACGACATCGTCCGCCACCGTCCGACGGGTCAGTACGGTGACGGTGCCCTCGAACTCGGCGCCGGTGGTGGCGAGAGTGCGCGTGTCCGGGCCGGGGACTGATGGGCTCATCACGTTCGTCATCTCCTCGGCACGGTCGATCGCGGACCACTGCCGCCGTGGATCGGCGGCCGTGACTGACGCTAGCCACCGGGGAACGCGCAGGTCATCGCTCGAATGACCGGAACGGGGCGGCGCATGGTCCTGGCCCGGACTACGTCATCCGTCGCGCGTGCCGGCGTGCCGGCCGGGACGCGGCGTCTGGTCGAGGTGGATCCGCACCTGGCGGTCCTCGCTCCAGAGAGCTTCGACCACGGCGTGCAGCCGCCGGACGTCGATGCGCCACATCGGTGTGCCGTAGCGGTCGTCGCGCGTGATGCCGTCCTCGGGGACCGCGGCGGCCAGCACGCTCCGGTGATCTGGCGTCCGGGCGGTTTCCTCCGTCCCGTCCGCGATCTCGATCGCGTAGTCCACGTAGAGGGACGTGTCGCGGAACGGAACCCAGATGTGCGTGGTCCCGCGGCCACCGGTCCTGAGTGGCGCCGTCATGCCAGCACTCCGGTCGTCTGCGGGTAGAGCCGCACGTACGCCTCGCCCATGGTTCCGTGTGAGAGGCCGAGGTTGGGACCTGCGTTGCGCTTCAGCTGTACGCCGCGCCGCTTGGCGAGGTCGGTGTAGTAGTCCCACATGTGCTGCTGGGCGGCCAGGCACTCCATGGCCTTGCGCTTCCTGTCGAAGACCGACGTGATGTCCAGCAGGACGTTCGGCTTGAAGTCGCACTGCTCTGGTTGGTGCGGCTCGAAGAAGAACACCGGGGGAGCGCCGAGCGGTTCACCGGGCGCGTCATAGCCGACCGCCTGTGCGAGCACACGGGCCTGGAGCGCCATGCGGGCGGCTGCCGGGTGGTCGCCGTTGTAGGGGTCCGCGAGGGTGTGGGTGAGGACGACCGCGGGGTCGACCTCCCGGTACACGCGCACGATGCGGTCGACCAACTCCGGGGTCTCCAGCAGCGGATAGTCCCCGGCGTCCAGGAACTCGATCTCCGCACCCAGCGCGGCCGCGGCGTTCGAGGCCTCCGTACGGCGCAGCTCCTTGATCTCGCCGAGGCGCAGGCCGTCCCGCCAGGCCCGGGCGGACTCGCCGCGCTCGCCGAAACTCAGGCACAGCACCTTCGCACGCTGACCGCGTTCGGCGGCCAGCGCGATGGCGCCGCCGGCCCGCCAGACGAAGTCGCCGGCGTGCGCGCTGACGACCAGCAGCGCACCTTCGGGCGGAGTGGGGGTGTCGTGGGTCATGAGGACTCCTTGGGATCGAGAGGGGAGAGGCGCGTCGACCCCGGGGCCATGCGAACTCCGTTGTCGCAGCGCGGTTTTCACATACGAAGTGCGGGGTGAAAGAGGTCTAACCGCCCGAAGTCGGCATATAGTCAAGGAATTTATTGACAATGGTGTGGATGTAGGTAATTCTCCTGATACCAGCCCTGTAGCCCCCGGAGGAGACATGCCGAACCGTCATGCCGTCGTGAGGAACATCGACCGGCCCGCCGCGGACGTCGTCGCCCGGCTCGCTGAGGCGGGGGTGTCCACCGTCCACGAGGCCATCGGCCGCCGTGGCTTCGCGGGAACCGGTCTGCGGCCGAACCAGCAGAACGTGCGCATAGCCGGCCCGGCGGTGACGGTCAGCTCCCACCCGGGGGACAACCTGATGATCCACGCCGCCGTCGAGGTCTGCCGGCCCGGGGACATCCTCGTGGTGACGACCACCTCGCCGTCCACGGACGGCATGTTCGGCGAACTGCTGGCGACCTCCCTCGCCGCTCGGGGCGTCATCGGACTCGTCACGGCGGCCGGTGTGCGTGACACCGTCGAACTGCGGGAGATGGGGTTCCACGTCTGGGCCCGGTCGATCTCCGCCCAGGGCACGGTGAAGGCGTCCCCGGGATCGGTCAACGTGCCCGTGACGCTCGGCGGGGTTGCCGTCTCGCCCGGTGACGTCGTGGTCGCCGACGACGACGGCGTGGTCGTGGTGCCCCTGGCCGAGGCGGAGGAGGCGGCACAGCTCGCCGAGAAGCGGATCGCCAAGGAGGCCGCCACCCGGGAAGTCCTGCGCTCCGGGACGCTGGGCGTCGACTACTACGGACTGCGAGCCAGACTTGCCGAACTGGGCGTCACCTATCAGGACTGACCGCCGGTCTTCTCGACTGTCTTCTTGACCTGGACCCGTGGTGGATGGTGTCGGAGCACGGTGAGCACTTCTGGGGGTACCGGCGTCACCGATGTGATCCGGGCCGCGCTGCTGCGCGGTGACTGCGTGCCGCGACAACGCCTGATCGATGCGCACCTTTGCGAACAGTTCGGCGCCAGCCGCTCCGGTGTTCGGTCGGCACTCCCACAACCGGAGGTGGAGGGCTTGGTCGAAATCCAGCGCAACAGCGGCGCCCGCGTCCGGGAGATCTCCTTCGTCGAGGCGGTCGAGGCGGTCGAGGTGACGGAGGTTCGGATGGTTCCGGAAGGCATGACCGCCGCTCGCGCGGCGGAACGGGGCGACCCTGCGCGAGCCGAGGAACTGCGCGGGATCGGCGCGGCCCAGGCGGTCACCGACGGCGAACTGATGGCCTACAGCGACCTCAACGCCTGCCTGCACCGCCGTGTGCGCGACATCGTCGGCCACGAGACGGCCAACCAGGTCATTCAACGGCTGCGGGCCCAGGTGGTCCGGCACCAGTTCATGCTCTCCTTGGTGCCGGGACGGACTCGTGTGTCGCTGCCCCAGCACCAGCGGATCATCGGGGCGATCGTCGCCGGCGACCCGGCGGAGGCCGAAGCGGCCATGCGGGACCACGTGGCCGGCGTGGTGGAGGCGCTGCGGGCGCTCGAAGCCCGCCAGGAGCGCGTGGGCTGAAACCCGACAGGGCGGCAGAGCATGACATACGCCGCCGCTGCCCGGGTGCCGCCGTCCCGAGGCGTGCATCTCCCGTGAACCGGCGGTGCCGCCCGCAATCCGGATGCGCGTCCCAGCGGCACCACAGCCGTTCAGAGCGGCCTTCTCACACCCGGCTGTCACGTTCCGTCGCCCGCGCCGGAGTCCCGGACCGTCTTCCTGGCCCAAGCGATTTCGAGCTTGCCGGTCGGGGTGCGCGGCAGGGAGTCCCTCAGGACGACGGAACGCGGCACCTTGTAGCCGGCGAGGTTGAGCCGCACCCAGTCACGCAGCTCCTCGCCGGTGACGGCCGCGCCGGGCGGGATCGCCACGACGGCTGCCACCCGTTCTCCCCAGGTCTCGTCGGGGACCCCGACGACGACGCAGTCCTTCACCGCGGGATGCGAGAGCAGGACGCTCTCGACTTCCTGCGGGTGCACCTTCTCCCCGCCGGTGTTGATCACGCCCGAGCCGCGTCCGAGGAACCGGATCGCGCCGTCGGCCTCGATCGTGGCGAGATCGCCGGGGATCGCGTACCGGACCCCGTCGATGGTGCGGAACGTCGTCGCGCTCTTCGCGGTGTCCTTGTAGTAACCGAGCGGCATGGGCCCGCGGTAGGCGAGGGTGCCGACCTCGTCACTGCCGGGTTCGACGAACTGGTCATCGGGGCCGACCACTTTCGTCGCGGGCACGGGGAAGAAGCGAGCGGGCAGGTCCCGTACCGACGAGGTGATCGCGAAGGCGAAGGGACCGCCTTCACTGGACGCGATGGCGTCGATGACCGTGACCTCGGCACGCTCGTGCAGCACCCTCTTGAGTGGGTCGCTGAGCGCGGTGCCGGAGCTGAGGATCCGGCGCACGGAGCTCAGGTCGTGCGGTGTCCCGATCTCCTCCGCGTGGGCGAGCTCATCGACGAGTGGTCGGCACACGGCGTTGCCCGCGACGATGACCGTCTCGACCCGCTGCTCGGCGACCGTGTGCCAGACGTGCTCCGGGTCGAGGCCGCCCGGCCGCGCGGTGACGGCCCGGCCGCCCACCATCAGGGCGCCCATGGTGTTGAACAGCCCGGTGGCGTGCATGAGCGGCACGACGGGCATGGTGGTCGGTGCACGGCCTTCACCGTGGGCCCCGACCGCGACGGCCACGACCTCGCCGAGCGTCGAGGGGAGCTCGCGGACACCGAGCGGATGGAAGATCGGGACCACCAGGGAGTGCAGCAGATCGCTCTGCCGCCACACCACGCCCTTGGGCCTGCCCGTGGTCCCGCCGGTGTACATGAAGAGCCGGTCCGAGCCGGGCCGCGCCCACGGCTCCCGTGGTGCGTGGGCCGCAAGCAGCGCCTCCAGCTCGGGCACGTCGGGGCCGGCCGGGCCGTCGGCCGGCCGATCGCCCACCCGCACGAGCAGCTTCAGCGTGCGTACGTGGCCGGCGGCGTGCGTGACCCGGTCGGCCAGGGCACCGCTGAAGACGACCGCGGCCGCGTCGGCGTCGGTGAGGAGTTCGGAGAGCTCCTCACCGGTGTAGCGGTAGTTGGCGTTCACCGGCACCGCGCCGAGCTTGAAGGCGGCGAAGACCGTCTCCAGGTAAGCGGAGCCGTTGAACAGGTAGCAGGCCACGGTGTCGCCCCCGCGCACCCCGGCCACCTCCAGCGCGGCGGCCAGCCGTGACGCGCGCTCGTCGAACTCCCGGTAGGTGATGTCACGTCCGGGCTCGGTGATGGCGACGGCATCGGGCAGGGCCCGGGAGACCGCCTCCCAGATCGTGCCGATGGACACGTCCATACCTCAGACCTCCTCGTCCTCGCGGCATGGGCAGACCGCACGGCCGGGCACACGGCCGGGGCGCTGTCTCGGGGAGCAGCGGACCACGGGCGCTCTTTCCTCACGGTAGGCGGGGCGCAGCCCTGAGGAACGCGTGCAATGACTCGACCGGCTCGGCGCTTCGACGGGGCGGTGAACAGGACGAATGACGTAGACCCGCGCCGAATCCGCCGGGCTACGATGCTGTGACCGGCCAGGCGCCCCCTGCCCCGCTCACCACCGACGCGTTCTCCGGCGCATCGCCTCCGGCACGGCGGTCTTCGACGGCAGGTCCGTCGCCCGTCGATCATGATGATGAGGAGGAGACCGGTCATGTCCGCATCGCCGCTCGTGGGGTGGGACGAGGTCGCCGCCGTCGCGCCGGACGGCCTGGCGGTCGTGGACTTCGGGGGCCGGTTCGTCCGCGTCAACCGCGCGGGGGTCGCGATGTGCGGCGCAAGCGCGGAGGCCGACCTGCTTGGTACGACGTCCCCGTTCACGCTCGGCGAAGGGGCCCGTGGGGAGTGGCGGGCAGGGCTGCTGGAGGAGCAGTCGGACGAGAGCGTCGTCCACTGGGAGCCCGCCTCCGGCACCCGGCGAGAGTTCGCCTACCGCGCCCGCGGCCTGCCGGACGACCCGAAGCTCATGGTCGTGTCGTTCCGCGACGTGACCGCCGCATGGCACCGGCAGCGCAGGATCGCGGCGATCGCCCAGACGTCGATCGCCCTTGCCTCGGAAGGCTCGCTCGGCTCGATCCTGGACGCCGTGGCCCGGCAGATCGTCCAGACCGACGGCCTGGCCGGTGTGCAGATCCTCATCCTGGACAGCACCGGCAGGGAACTGCGGCTGATGGGCTCGGCGGGGCTGCGGCACTGGGACGCGTTCCTCGACCGTCTGCTGGAGTGCCGCGACCGAGGCGCCCGGCTGTGCATGCTGGACACCCTGAAGGAGCGCGAACCGATCGTCGTCCCCCATCGCTGGGCCCAGATCCGCGAGGACCCGGCCTGGGAACCGCTGCACGCCTACCTCGGCGAGCTCAACTGGGACTCCTTCGTCAGCGTCCCGCTGATGGCGCGCGGCCGTCCCGAAGGCGTGCTCAACGCGTACTTCGCGCCTGGGCAGGAGATCGGCGGCCGGACGCTGGAGTTCCTGGCCGCCATGGCGGAGCAGGCCGCGCTCGCCGTCGACTACGCCACGCTGCTGCAGCGCGAGCGCGAGGGGGCCCGCCGGAACGAGCGCCAGCGCCTCGCCCGGGACCTGCACGACTCGATCGTCCAGCAGGTGTTCTCCATCGGCATGCAGGCCAACGCGGCCGGAGTGCTGGGGGCGCGCGGCGGACCGGTGCCCGCGGAGGCCGTCCAGCAGTTCGCGGACGAGGTCGGGGCCCTGTCGCGGACCGTCCTCGCCGACCTGAGGGCGATGGTGCACGAACTGCGTCCGTCCTCCTCCACCCGGCTCGGCCTGGAGGACGCGGTGAGCGCGCTCGTCAAGAGCACCGAGAACCGGACCGGCCTCAGCATCCAGCTGCTGTGCGGAGCGGAGCTGGACGCCGTCGAACGGGACCTGGCCGAGGATATGTACCGGATCGTCGCGGAGGCCATCCACAACGCGGTCAAGCACGCGGAGGCCACCAGCGTCACCATCCGACTCGGCGTGCGCGACCACACTCTGACCGCGAGCGTCCGTGACGACGGTCGCGGCTTCGCGGCATCCGGTGGGCGCCGGGCCGTGCCGGAAGGGGAGGGCAGCCGGACGACCGGCTCGACCGGCGGCCAGGGATACGGACTGACGACCATGCGGGAAAGGGCGGAGCGATGGGGCGGCACCATGAGGATCAGATCCGGGAAGAGCGGTACGGCCGTACGGGTCGTCATACCCCTCCCCGTACGGGTACCGGAGTCGCCTCCCGCGGACTCGGAGTCCCGGAGCGCCCCGACGGCGGTCCCGCTCCGGGAGCCGGCGGACCCCGTCCGATCCGGGTCCTGATCGTAGACGACCACGCCGTCGTACGCCGTGGAATCCGCGCCTACCTCGAGGTCCTGGACGACATGGAGGTGGCCGCGGAGGCCGCCGACGGTGAGGAGGCCCTCACCAGACTGGACGCGATGGCCGCGCACCGGGAACTGCCGGACGTGGTACTGATCGACCTGCTCATGCCCAAGATGGATGGGGTCACGGCGATCGGAGTGATCAAGCAGCGCCACCCCGGGCTCCGGGGCGTGGTGCTCACCAGCTTCGGCGAGATGGAACGCGTCCACGCCGCGCTCGCGCAGGGAGCCGTCGGCTACCTCCTCAAGGACGCCGAAGCGGGTGAGGTGGTCGCCGCGATCCGCGCGGCCGCCCGGGGCGAGGTGTTCCTGGATCCCGTGGTGGCCAGGGGACTCACCCAGGAGATTGTTTCGCCACCGACCGGGCTCGCCTCGCTCACCGGCCGGGAACGTGACGTCCTCGTCCTCGTCGCCGAGGGGCGGTCGAACCAGCAGATCGCAGACGAACTGGTGATCAGCGAGCGCACCGCCCGCACCCACGTGAGCAACGTGCTGCGCAAACTCCGGTTCACCTCACGGACCCAGGCCGCGCTGTTCGCGGTGCGGCAGGGGCTGGTGCGGCCACGCGGCTGACAGGGGCAGGGGTGGCGCTGTCACGTTGTTGGGGATGTGGGTGTCTGATGGGGTGCCAGGGTGTGGCTGGCCCAGGCGTCAGCCTTGGCTCAAGCTGTGGTGGGCTGGCCGGCGGCGCCTGTGATCTGGTCCCAGATCGCGAAGCGGTTGATCATCTCGGTGCGGTGTTCGGTGGCGTTCATCAGGTGCCGTCGGGGTCGGAAGTGGGGTGAGATGCCGCTGAACGCGGAGAGGAACCGCTGGGCTGCGCCGGTGCCGCGGAAGCCTTTCATTGCCCGTTCGCGTTGCCTGGTTGGCTGGTGGCTGTTCTCCGCCCGGTTGTTCAGGCCCTTGTGGGAACGGTGCTCGACGGAGGGCATGACTTCGCGGTGGGCCGCCCTGTAGGAGCGGAGCTTGTCGGTGATGATCACCCTTGGCACCGTGCGGGTCTTCTTCAGGAGCCTGCGGAAGAAGCGTCTGGCCGCGGTCTTGTCCCGCTGGTTCTGCACCAGGATGTCCAGCACCATGCCGTCCTGGTCGACAGCCCGCCAGAGGTATTTCTGCTCGCCGTTGGTCTTGATGAAGACCTCGTCCAGGTGCCACTTGTCACCAGGCCGGGGCGGCGGCGCAGCGAATTGGCGTACTGCTGCCCGAACTTCATGCACCAGCGGCGGATGGTCTCGTAGGAGACGATCACGCCGCGCTGGAGCATCAACTCCTCGACCTCACGGAAGCTGAGGGGGAACCGGAAGTACAGCCACACGCAGTGGGAGATCACCTCGACCGGGTACCGGTGCCCTATGTACTGCGGCGACGCGCTCCCCACGGACGATCGCCCTCCACCATGATCAACCCGGAGATCATCCCACCCGCTCAGCCAACGTGACAGCGCCCTCAGAAGCGTCTGCAGGCCGCGCTGGTGGAGGAGACTGAATCTCAGTGGCAACCGCAGGTCAGGGCGCAGGCGCGGGAGCGAGCGGCGACCTCCAGCGGCATGATGGTGGAGGTGACGGCCTACTTCGGATTCACCTGCACGGGCAGCTCGGACGACGGCCGCGAGCGCACCATCACTACGCCGATCTCGCCTGCCTACGCCGCGCAGATCCTCCAGCTCCAGGAGGCCGGTGCGACGGAGGAAGACCTGCATCCGATCGTCGCGGAGGCCATCACCGAGTCGAATTTCACGGAGTGGGGCCCCCGGTGCCGACGGCCTCCGAGCGGATTTAACGCACGTGCGGTCGACAGATTTTGAGTTCTGACCACCCGGAATTCAGGGCCTGCTGTATACCTTATTCGCGGGCCGTCGCACAGCGCTCTGGTGCGATGTGGCAGGTTGGTGTCAGTGGGTGGGTGTCAGTGACGGCTTGTCAGGCCGGGGTGTTTCCGCTGGTCGGGTGTCGAGGAAGGGCGAGGTCACTGCCGTGGGGCGGTTTCTGTAGCGGCGCGGTTGTCATGGGGCGGTACACCCCACTCCGCTCCACTGTCTCGGGAACGGCACTTCTGACGCCATCCCCGACCGAGCGTCACTCTGATTGCGACGACTTACCTCTATACCAGGCGCAGTTCTCATTTCGGTGTCGCATGATGCGGCTGGTAGCGGTGGCGGGGGCGGAACATGGAGTGAGACCCAAGAGCGACACTTGATGAGAATTTCCAGCGCGCTGAGGTGAGACGTCGCATCCGGTCTCTGCCTGGACGCCTACAACGCGGACCACGCCAACGGCACGAAGCTCGTCCTGTGGTCCTGCAACGGTCAGGACAACCAGAGGTGGAGCCAGATGTGACCGACCGTTCCCGCGCCCCTGTTTTCCCGGGGACGAGGGGAACCGCCTGAACGGGCCGGACCGCAATGTCTGTTGGTGCCACAGAGATCACAACGTCGTACGCACATCTGCGATGCTGGGCAGATGAGCAAGGTGTGGCAAGGACACGTCATCGATGGCACGCGCTTCGTGGTCCCGGCGTCCGGTGTGACGCCGAGGCACGTGCTGTGTGCGGTCGGCGTGGGCCTGGATCCCGATGTCATCAGCAGGGTGATCGAGGAGGCGGGCGCGGGGGACTTCACGCTCGACGAGTTCCAGCGGGAGCCTGCCCCCCGGATGCGTGAGGCGTTCGACGTCGCGGTGGCTTCCCGCCGGGCCACCGGCGTCGACGAGTTCGGCGACGACGACTGGGCCGCGGTGGACGCACACGACTCGGTCGCCTATGTCCTGTCACCGCCGGTCTCCCAGGCCACCGGCCTCGACGTGTCCCGCCGGGCGCTGGCCGTCACCGCTGCCCTGCTGGCCAACGGAGCCACCGCGGTGAAGAACGAGTCCAGCGGGGTGGCCTGCGGTCGGGAGCGGTGGCTGGCCCTGGCGAGCGAGGCGGCGGCCGCCGAGACCGCGGACGACCTGGTCGGCGCCCTCGTCCGGGCGTGGGTCGTGCCGGTGATCCACGACGGGGAGGTCTACTACAGCTGCGGCATGCACCTCCTGGGCGAGGCCGACGTGGAGCTGGCCCCCAGAAGCACCGCGGTGCCCGAGCCGGAGCTGCTGTGGGAGTGGGTGACCACCATGGAGATCGCGTCGTACTACCTGCTGACCGAGCAGCCGGACCACGGCGTCCAGAACGGCGAGGGCTTCCGCATCGCGCAGGACGCCACGCGCTGGATCATGAACCGTGTGGAGTGCGAACGGTTCGAGGACGACGACTTCTTCCACAACCCGTACGGATACTGGCGCCTGACCCCGGCTGCCCGCGACCCACGGAGGGGGGCGAGGCTCAAGAGGCGCAACCCCCGCACGACCTTTGGAACGCGACGGAAGGGGTGAGAGCGGGGAAGGCGTGGAGATCTCCGGACCACGGGCCGAACGCCGCGCCCTTCTCCGGCGTCTCAGTACCAATCGCGGTCCCGCCCACCCGGGCAACCGCACATGGGGCGAAGAACCGGAGGGACGCATGGCCAAGCTGCGACGACTTACCTCTATACCAGGCGCAGTTCTCATTTCGGTGTCGCATGATGCGGCTGGTAGCGGTAGCGGTAGCGGTAGCGGTAGCGGTAGCGGTAGCGGTAGCGGTGGCGGGGGCGGAACAGCGCATGGTGCGGCCGCCCCCGGGACGGTCCTCGAAACGGATCCGATGGACGTAGCCGCGCTGGGCAAGGACGCCGGAGGACATGGCTACGCCGGGCCCCAGAATGGTCTCCCACGCCTCGTTCTCCCAGGCGACGGGCCGGTTCCGGTCCAGGTGGACCAGGAGAGTCCGCCCGTCCTCCAGGCGCATCACCACAGCGGAGCCGCGAGGCTCGGGGAACGTGAACTCGGCGGTGGTGGCGTGGGCCCGCAGCCAGGACGCCAGGTGGGCTTTGGCGAAGAGATGGTCGGCGCTGTCCTTGCCGCGCTCCTTGCGGCCGCACTGATGGTCGGAGCCGCCGCTTCCGTAGTGGGCGAAGTGGCAGATCTTGTCGGTGCACCGCCGGGTCATGAGCTGACGGCCACAACCGCCCTCGAACATGGTGCCGCACCAGATGGTGACGTCCTCATGGTCACGCCGGAACGCATCCAGCTCCTCAGCGGTCTCAGGGCACAGAGCCGGCTCGTCTGAGTCCGGCGTGCCGAAGACGGCGGTACGGATGAGGCGCCTTTCCATCGTGTTCCTGTTGCTCCAGGTGAGTGAACCTCCCCATTGTGCTCCCGGGCACTGACAACGGGACCCCAACACAAAGCAGCGCTCCACTGCCCGGCACGCGGCCGGCCCCCACGGTGCGGCCCCCGAGTCGGGCCCCCGAGGACGTCATGAGTGATCCACGGGGCCCTGGGCGTCTCCGGGCGCGGACTAGGCCGTCTCTGGGCCAAATCGCCAGGGCATGGTGGACGACGTCATCGACTTGATCCACCAGGCCGACCAGCCGGGCACCAGCGGCGTTCGGCCACGACTTCCTCGAATGCGGGATCGTCATCGCATCCTGCCGGACTGCGCACGGATGTCAGGTACGGATCAGTGCACGCTTGCCCGTTACGCCGCCATGCGCCCGCGGGGGAAAACCACGAAAGGGAGGAACCCCAGCCGACGCGCGGCTGGGGTTCCTCAAGGCGGTGAGTATCGGTCAGCAGGTGGAGTCGCTTACGCCGTAGACCGCTCGTCTACGCGTCGGCGGACCGCACCCCATCGCGATCACCGTGGACCGGGCGGTTCAGCGCTGCAGGGTGAGCACGCCCGGCCGGTACGGCAGGCTCATGTAGCCGGTGCCCGGCGGGATGTCCTTGAGGAGGCCCTGGTAGAGGAACTGCAGGTTGCAGGGATCGATGGTCATGGTCTGGTCGGGGTTGCTGCGGACCAGGTCACCGTGGCTGACGCCCTGGGCCCAGGTGGAACCGCTGTTGGCCTGGCCCGCGAAGGGGTTGCTTTCGGTGGCGGCCTGCGGGGTCCACGGACCGTTCAGGCTGGAGGCGGTGAACGAGCGGAAGTAGCGGTTCGTACCCGACGCCTCAACGATCATGAGGTACTGGTTCTGGCCCTGGACCTTGTAGACCTCCGGCGCCTCGAACAGGTTGTCCTTTACGTCGCTCATGACCGTCGTGTACGAGGAGCCGAAGCTGCTGGGGAAGTTCTCGAGCGGCATGCTCGTCCGGTAGATGTTGCCGTTGTCACCGGCGAAGAACAGGTACATGTTCTGGTTGTCGGCGATCAGGGTCGCGTCGAGCGGGGCGTCCTGCTGGTTCGGATCGGGGCCCGGGGGGAGCGTGCCGGTGAACAGCGACTGCGGGGCGGACCAGCCGTTGGGGTTGGTGGGGTCGCTGGACGTGCTGTAGAGGAACGCCGGCCACTGGTACACCATCACCCAGATGTTCTTGGTCGAGAGGTAGAACAGTTCGGGCGCCACCGCGGTCTGGTTCGTCTTGGTCTGGGTGGCCGCCCCCATGTCCGACCAGTTCGTGAAGGGACTGAACATCGTCGAGCCCCACCCACCTGCGTTGGCGGTGGTCGCGTAGACCAGGTTCTTGCCGTTGTACTTCACGGTGGTGAAGTCCTTCAGCGCGAGCTGCCCGTTCGCCGGCTCCGCCAGCGGACCCGACGAGGTCCACCGGTAGGTCGACGGAAGAGCACACGCGTTGCTCGCCCCGGACAGGCCGGTCCACTTCTGGTTGGCGCCGCCGTGGCACGACCAGATCTGCACTCCCGTGCCGTTGGCCTTACCCCAGCCCGAGACTTCCAGGCACAGCCCGGACCGCACGCCGACGATCGTGCCATCGGGGTTCACCCGCCACTGCTGGTTGTCACTGCCGTTGCACGTCCAGATCTGCACCGGGGTCCCGGACGTGGTGGCGCCGCCCCGGACATCCAGGCACTTGTTGCCGTACACGGTCAGCTGGTTGCTGTCCGTCAACGTCCACTGCTGGTTGACTCCACCGTGGCAGTCCCAGATCTGCACGTTCGCGCCGTCGGTCTGGCTGAAGCCCGACACATCGAGACACTTGCCGGAATCAACACCGCGCACGTCGCTGGAGGTGGCCGCCTGAGCCGGGCCGGCGACGAGCAGCGCCGCCAACGCGGCCAGGGCCGCGACCACGGCGGCGAGCACCGCGGACGGACGTCTGAGACTGAAACTACGTCTGTGCATAAGGACCTCGTCATCCTTGAGCAAGCGACTCCGGTTCGGCCCGTCAGGGGCTGTCCGGAGGCGGTGTGGTGCGGCCCTGAAGTGTTCGGCATGGCGAACACGGGTCGAAGTATCGAGCAACTGGATAATAGGGTTCCGGTGATCAGCGTCAATACCTCGCGCAAAACACGCGGGCAGAAACGTTCACAGGCTGAAACAGGCGGCTTCAAGTTGTCGATCGGGGGGTGGGTAGTTGGTGTGTTGGGTGGGGTGTGAGGTGCGGCGTTGGGGGTTGGTTGAGAATGGGCTTTTACGGGGTGGGATGGGGCTGACCTGGGTTGTGTGGTTTGTAGTGGGACTTCCGGGGCGTTGTGGGTAGCTTCTGCGTCTAAGAAGCCGTATCTCAACCGAACGTGATCCCTTGATTCCTGCTGGTCAAGCATGGTTTCGCTCGGGTTGAGGCAGGTATCGCGACGTCTTGTGTCCGCTTCATGGTCGAGGGGTTCGCGGTGGCGTCGGTGCTGGGAATGCTGGAGGAGCGAGAGGCGGCTGCCCGGGTGCG
>NZ_JBWKCC010000049.1:0-49865 GCF_056436655.1 Streptomyces sp. NPDC043427
GGCAGAAAACCCGGGTGGTGTGGCTAGAGCGGGGTGGGGTGGGGGGGGGGGCGGTTGGGGGGGGGGGGGGGGGTGTGGGGGCCCCCCCCCCCAGGCCCCCGATCGGCCTGAACGGCCTCGTCCTCAAACGCCGGACGGGCTGAACATCACCGACCCGCCTCTCAGAAGCCCAGCTTGCGCAGCTGCCTCGGGTCCCGCTGCCAGTCCTTCGCGACCTTCACATGCAGGTCGAGGCTGTATCAATGTGCGGCTACCGCCGCGTGGCGGGCGTTCCGGGGATGGCCTCGGCCTGTCTCAGAAGCCCAGCTTGCGCAGCTGCCTCGGGTCCCGCTGCCAGTCCTTCGCGACCTTCACATGCAGGTCGAGGAAGACCGGCGTGCCCAGCAGCGCCTCGATCTGCTTGCGGGACTTGATGCCGACGTCCTTCAGGCGCTTGCCCTTGGGGCCGATGATGATGCCCTTCTGGCTGGGGCGCTCGATGTAGAGGAAGGCGTGGATGTCGAGGAGGGGCTTGTCCGCCGGACGGTCCTCGCGGGGGAGCATCTCCTCCACGACGACGGCGATGGAGTGCGGGAGCTCGTCGCGTACGCCCTCCAGCGCGGCCTCGCGGATCAGCTCGGCGATCATGACCTGCTCGGGCTCGTCCGTCAGGTCGCCCTCGGGATAGAGGGCCGGGCCCTCCGGCAGGAGGGGGACGAGCAGGTCGGCGAGCAGATCGACCTGCTTGTCGCCGACCGCCGACACCGGCACGATCTCCGCCCACTCGAAGCCCAGCTCCCGGCCGAGCTGGTCGATCGCGATGAGCTGCTCGGCGAGGGTCTTGCTGTCGACGAGGTCGGTCTTCGTGACGATCGCGATCTTCGGCGTCTTCTTGATGGACGCCAGTTCCTTCGCGATGAAGCGGTCACCGGGGCCGAGCTTCTCGTTCGCGGGAAGACAGAAGCCGATCACGTCGACCTCGGCCCAGGTGGTGCGTACGACGTCGTTCAGCCGCTCGCCCAGCAGGGTGCGTGGTTTGTGCAGCCCAGGAGTGTCGACCAGGATCAGCTGGGCGTCCTCGCGGTGCACGATGCCCCGCACCGTGTGCCGCGTCGTCTGCGGCTGGTTCGCGGTGATCGCCACCTTCTGGCCGACCAGAGCGTTCGTGAGGGTGGACTTGCCCGCGTTGGGGCGGCCCACGAAGCAGGCGAAGCCGGCGCGGTGGGGAGCCTCCGACGAATCAGACGGCTTGGATGACTGGCTGCGAACGCTCATGGCGACCATTCTCCCTGATCCACAAGGCCCCACCGCACAACCGTCCGCACAACCGTCCGCGCACCGTCCCCCACCGCCCGCCCCGTGAGCTCCCGGAAACCTCCACGCAACGAAACGTCACGGAAACACACCTGTACGCGACCGGAAACGCACGCCGGTGACCCTCTGACGAGCCCCGACACCGTTGGAGACGACCGTGACCCTCGCCGCGCCCCTGGCCGCAGAGCGCATCGACACCGGCGACACCGCCTGGCTGCTCGCCGCCACCGCCCTCGTCCTGCTGATGACACCGGGCCTGGCCCTGTTCTACGGCGGCATGGTCCGCACGAAGAGCGTCCTCAACATGCTGATGATGAGCTTCGTGTCGATCGCCCTGGTCACGGTGGTGTGGCTGGCCGCCGGGTACTCCCTCGCCTTCGGCGACGACGCCGGCGGTGGACTGATCGGCGGCCTCGAACACGCCGGCATGTCCGGTCTCGGGCCCGACAGCGTGCAGGGCACCGTCCCCACCGTCCTGTTCGCCACCTTCCAGCTCACCTTCGCGATCATCACGGCCGCGCTGATCAGCGGCGCGGTCGCCGACCGGGCGAAGTTCGGGGCGTGGCTGGTCTTCGTGCCGGTGTGGGCGCTGCTCGTATACGTTCCCGTCGCCCACTGGGTGTGGGGCCCCGGTGGCTGGATCCTGGACGACCTGGGCGCCCTCGACTTCGCGGGCGGTCTGCCCGTCGAGATCACCTCCGGTGCCTCGGGGCTGGCCCTGTGTCTGGTGCTCGGTCCCCGGCTCGGGTTCAAGAAGGACGCCATGCGTCCGCACAATCTGCCGATGGTCGTGCTGGGCGCCGGTCTGCTCTGGTTCGGCTGGTTCGGCTTCAACGCCGGCTCCGCCCTCGGCGCCAACGGTCTCGCCGCCGCCGCGTTCCTCAACACCCTCGCCGCCGGCTGCACCGGTCTGCTCGGCTGGCTCTTCGTCGAGCAGAAGCGCGACGGTCATCCGACGACGCTGGGGGCCGCCTCCGGCGCGGTCGCGGGTCTGGTCGCCATCACGCCGTCCTGCGGGTCGGTGTCCCTGCTCGGCGCGCTGGTCGTGGGCCTCGCCGCCGGTGTCGTCTGCTCGTACGCCGTGGGCTGGAAGTTCAAGCTGAACTACGACGACTCCCTGGACGTCGTCGGCGTCCACCTGGTCGGCGGGATCATCGGCACCCTCCTGATCGGCGTCTTCGCGGTCGACACCATGACCGGCGGGGCCGAGGGCCTGCTGTACGGCGGCGGGCTCGGGCAGCTGGGGAAGCAGCTGGTGGCCGTGGTCGCCGTGGGGGTGTACGCCTTCGCCGTGACGTACGGCGTCGGCAAGCTGATCGACAAGGTGATGGGCTTCCGTGCGAGCGAGGAGCAGGAGTACGAGGGCCTGGACCTTACGGTGCACGCCGAGACGGCATACGATCACGGCGTCCTGGGGCATGGCGCCCCGGTCACCGCGTCCGTCCTCCCCTCCGCTCAGAAGGCCAAGACCCAGGCATGAAGCTCATCACCGCCATCGTCAAGCCGTACCGCCTCGACGAGGTCAAGACCGCCCTCCAGGAGATCGGCGTGCACGGCCTGACCGTGACCGAGGCCAGCGGCTACGGCCGGCAGCGCGGCCACACCGAGGTGTACCGCGGCGCCGAGTACCAGGTCGACCTCGTCCCCAAGGTCCGTATCGAGGTCGTCGTCGAGGACGCCGACTCGGACGCCGTCATCGACGCGATCGTCAAGGCCGCGCAGACGGGGAAGATCGGGGACGGAAAGGTGTGGGCACTGCCCGTCGAGACGGTCGTACGGGTGCGGACGGGCGAGCGCGGCCCCGACGCGCTCTGACGAGGAGCGCCCCTCCCACCACCCCGGCGGCGAACGCCACCGCCACCACCAGCCACGGCAGCGCGAAGAAGGACGCCCCGGCCGACTCGCGGGCGTCCTTCGCGCTCGCCGTGAGCGTCACGTCGCCCCAGTCGAGCTGGGGCGCCCCGCGCCAGGGCTCGCTGAGCCGCACCCGCTGCCCGGGCAGCAGCTCGGAGGGGACCCCGGCCAGGTCGCGGGCGAGGAGCGTACGGCCGAACAGGCCCTGGGCCCGCAGTTCCACCCTCGGGTTGAGGGTGACGTTCCCGGTGTTGCGCAGGGTGTAGGAGATGGTCGCCGTGCTGTCGCCGAGGCCCGGGACGAGGGGCTGGTGGTGGGAGACACGGACGCCCTCGACGGAGATCGCGGGCAGGGCGGGCCCGTTCACCCGGAGGTAGACGCGGGCGCCGACGGCCCGCCGTACTCCCACGGCGAGCGCACCGTGACCGGCGTCGACGCGCTCGTCCAGGGCCACCAGCGCACCGGGATGGTCCCCGGGCTCGGCGCCCTCGGGCACGCGCAGTGTGAACGGCACGGTGACCGACTTGTGGGCGGGCACGGTGATCCGGGACGTGCCGGGCTTCCCCCAGGCGCCCACTCCTCGCATCCGCTCCTTCTCCGTCCGCACGGCGAACCCGCCGTCGCGTTCGGTGTTGTACGCGTCGGCCGCGTAAAGGCGGAAACTCAGCGGTTTCGCGGTCTTGTTGTTGACGACGACCTTGTCCTCGATCGTCTGCCCGGGGTCGGCGGAGAGGTAGAAGTACGGCCGCTCGGAGACGCCGGAGGACACGGGGTACACGGACCAGCTGCCGTTGTCGGCGGCATGCGCGGGGACGGCGGCGGCGAGCAGGAGGAGGAGCAGCAGCAGGAGGAGGACGTACGGCTTGCGCATGGGTGCGGACCCCCCACGGACGGGATCGGGGCGGACGGGCGGGTGCGGACCGTGTGGAACGGGCGCCCGGCCGCCGAAGCGGCAGGTCGTACGGTCAGCTGAGCGTGAGGGTCAGGACCGCGGAGTACGACCCCGGAGGCGTGAACGCCGGTACGTCGAGCGACAGCCCGGCGTCGACCGTGAACTCACCGCCGGTGAGCGTGCCGTCGGGCGTGGACGCCAGGGTCGCCCCCGAACCGCCGACCGTGCCCGGTGAACCGGCCCGGCAGGTGCTGGGGCTGCCCGGCTTGGTCGCGCAGGCCGGCGTCCAGCTCAGCTTCCCGGCGTCGATCTTGGCGCCGGGGCCGGTGAAGTCGGTGACCTTGCCGGTCAGGGACCAGCCCGCGGGTCCGCCGCGGAAGTCCTTGACGGTCACCGTGCGCAGGTCACCGGTCGAGGCCCCGCCCTTGCCGAAGTCGACGCCCGAGAGCTGGACGGCGTCCCCGGCCTGGGACATGGACAGGGTGCCCGCCTTCACCGTGGTGGTGAGCTTCTGGCTGCCGGCCGGGACGGGGGTGTCGTCGATGACGACGTACGCGACCGGCCCGGCGCCCTTCGCCGCGCTCCACTCGGCGCCCTCGTACGCCACGACCCCGCTCGTCGTCTTGTCGTTGACGACGAGCCCGCCGCTGATGGCGCCCTGGGCGCTCGCGGTCACCGTCGCCTTGTCCGCGGTCTGGGCGCTGCCTGACCGACCGGCGAGAGTGACGGTCGCGCCCGCGGTGAATCCGCTGCCGGTGACAGCGACGCGGTCACCGGGCTTGCCGGACGCCGAACCCAGGGTGATGGCACGGGTGTTGGCCGGCGGGTCGCCCACCGCGGTGACGGTCTCCGAGACCGGCGCGGGCGGGCTGGTGACCGTGCAGGGAGTGTCCAGCTCCAGGATGTAGCTGGTGTGGATGTTGTAGTCGCCGGGCGAGAGGGTGATCGCGCCGGGCTTGGTGACCGTGAACGTGCCGGTCATCGAGAAGGACGGGAAGGCGCCCTTGCCCGGCACCGGGTCGTTCTTCTTCGGCCCCGTGACCGTGACGTCGCCGGTCTGCGCCCCGCCGAGGGTGACCTTGCCGGTGGGGGTCATGATGTCGGCCGGCAGGGCGAGGTCGGTGGGGTTGCTGGCGGCGGGCTTGACCACCGTGTAGGTCACGGTGACGGTGTCGCCGACCTTGGGGCTGGTGTTGTCGACCGCGATACGGCCGGTGGTGGTGCCGTCGATCGGCGGGATGCCCGCGATGGGCGGCGGGATGCAGTGCGTCATGTAGTCCACGTCGGCGGACTGGGCGGACACGGCGCCGGCCGGCGCGGCCAGCGCGCCGCCCGCGGTGACCGCGAGCGCGGTCGCCCCGAGCAGCGACGCCAGGCGGCGTCTTCGGGTGGTCTGACCCATGGGTGCCCCCTCCTGAGGGATGCGGGCGCAGTGGCTCTTCTGCGCCGACAAGGGGCATTGACGTGGAGGCGGTGTGAGAAGTCAATGGAGATGCGGCAGGAAAACTGACGGGTCGTCACCTCCCCTGCCGCGCGTGCTTCGTGCCCGCTCGGATCAGTCGAACACGAACGGCCCGGGCGACTGGGGCGCCTTGGCCTTACAGGTGATGGTGATGCCCAGGACGACCATCTTGAGCGAGCCGCCGTAGGTCTCCAGCGTGTCGCCGGAGGCCACGGTCCCGGGGAGGGGGCCGACGGTGACGGGGTCGCCGACGGCCATCGCCGGGTTCACCTTCCCGCTGAAGACCTTGGTGCCGCCGGTGGACTTCACCAGGGTGAGGGTGGATGTGATCGAGTCCTTCGCCAGCGCGATCGGTGCCTTGATCGCGGTGGAGGTGAGGCTGAGGGTGGCGGCGCCGCCGTCCTGCGTGGCCGTGAGTGTCGCCGCTCCGCCGCCGAAGATCCCGCAGTCCGCGGTGATCGTCGCCGCCTGGGGGGTGACGGCGACGGCCGCGGGAGCGAGCGCGAGCCCGCCGAGCGCGAGCACCCCGACCGCCACTGCCGCACCTGTTCCGATTCGCTTGCCTCTCATCTGCTTCGAGCTCCCTTCGCGGGTGAGCGTCGACGGACGGCGGCCCCTGAGCAGGTGGGTGCGGACACGCTGCTCGACCGGCCGGAAATCTGACGGTCCGTCGGATCCATGGCTTCATTGATGCGCGGGGGAGAGGGGGCGGCAAGGGTGAATTCCGGACTATAGGGCCTCTCGTTTGGATCAGGCCGGGCTCGCCTGATCCGGCCTGATCCAAACGAAAGACCCTGGTCCTACGAGGGCCTGGAGTTCCCGTACTCCGCCGGAGACAGATCCTGAAGCCCCACCACCCGCAGCAACTCCAGCCGCTCGTACGACTCCGTGCCCGGGCGGGCCGTGTGGATGACCAGGAGCTGGTGGTGCTCGTGGCTGAGCAGCACCTCGCAGTCCAGTTCCAGCAGGCCCACCACGGGGTGCAGGAAGCGCTTCGTCGCCCGGTTGCGCAGGGACACCTCGTGCTCGTCCCACAGGCGGGCGAACTCCTCGCTCGACGCGCGGAGTTCGGCGACCAGCGCGGCCGGTTCCGGATCGTCCGGGCGGGCGGCGGCCACCGCGCGCAGGTTGGCCACGTGGGCACGGGCGTGATCCGCCCAGTCCTCCTTCGGGAACAGGGTGCGCGCGTCCGGGTCCAGGAAGTAGAGGCGGACCACGTTGTGCTCGCGCCGGGGGCGGGACATCACGTCGCGGGTCAGCGCCCTGGCCATCGCGTTCTGGGCCAGGATCTCGCCGCAGTCGGTCACCACCTGCGCCGGGGTGTCGTGCAGCCGGTCCAGGATCAGCATCACGCCGGGCGGGACGTGCGCCGACGCCGTCTCACGGCGCGGGGGCTCCTCGCCGCCCAGGTGGAACAGGTGGTCGCGTTCGTCGTCGGTGAGGCGCAGGGCGCGGGCCAGCGCGCTCAGCATCTGCCGGGACGGGCGCGGGCCACGGCGCTGTTCCAGGCGCGTGTAGTAGTCCACCGACATGCCCGTCAGCTGTGCCACCTCCTCGCGGCGCAGGCCGGGCGTACGGCGGCGGGCACCCGGCGTCAGCCCCACGTCCGACGGGCTGAGGCGGGCGCGGCCGCGGCGCAGGAAGTCGGCGAGTTCGGGTCGGTTCACCTCTCCAGCGTGGGGCAGGGCGCCCGGCTTATCCAGGGACTGACGATCCCCCGATCGACAGGTCTCTCCCGGTCCTCCCGGCCCCGTCCGAGGGTGGTGCACCAGATGGACCTTCACCGGACCAGGAGGAGCAGATGATGGTGACACTCGTGACGGGAACGACGGGACAGGTCGGCCGGCGCTTCGTACCGAGGCTGCTGGCGCAGGCACGGCCAGGGGAGCAGGTACGGGTCCTGGTGCGTGACGCGGACCGGGCGGAGCGGTTCGCGGAGCTGGGTGCGGAGGTCGTCCTCGGCGATCTGCGCGACACGGAGGCGCTCGGCAAGGCGGTGGCCGGGGTGGACGCCGTCGTGAACGTCGCGGCGGCCTTTCGCGGGGTGCCGGACGAGGAGGCGTGGGCCGTCAACCGGGACGCGGCACTGGAGCTGGGCCGTGCCGCGCTGGCTTCCGGCGTGCAGCGGTTCGTGCAGGTCAGCACGGGTCTGGTGTACGGCGTCGGGCGGGGCCGCCCGCTGACCGAGGACGACGAGATCCGGCCCGGCGGCTCCATGTGGGGCGCCTACGCCGAGTCCAAGGGGGAGGCCGAGCGGGGCCTGCTCGCGCTGGAGGGCCTGGACGTGCGCGTCGGCCGGCTCGCCTTCGTCTACGGAGAGGGCGATCCGCACCTCGCCCAGTCCCTGATGTGGGCCGGGAACTGGGCGGCGACCCAGAAGCTGCACATGGTCCACCACGCGGACGTCGCCCAGGGCCTGCTGCGCCTCCTGCACGCCCCGGGCGTCGACGGCCGGATCTACAACATCGCCGACGACGCCCCCGTCACGGCGGTCGAACTGCACCAGCTCAACGCGGTCGACGTCCCGGCCGAGCTCCACGACCGCACCGACCCCGACCCCTGGTTCCAGCTGACCTCGACCGAGCGCATCCGCCGCGAACTCGGCTACCGCCCGCTGTACCCCAGCGTCTACGCGGCCCGCGAGGCCGGAGCCCTGTAGGTCAGCCCACCAGGCAGGTCCGCCAGATCAGTCCACCCCGCGGATCCGCGCCACCAGCATCGCCCCCGCCAGCCCGATCACCGCCGCCACCAGGTACAGCACCCGGTAGCCGCCGAGGTAGGTCACGATCGGCGCGGCGAGGGCGGGCGCCGCGACCTGGGGCAGGGAGTTGGCGACATTGATGACGCCGAGGTCCTTGCCCCGGTCCAGCGCCCGCGGCAGGACGTCCGTCATCAGCGCGAAGTCCACGGAGGTGAACACCCCGAAGCCGACGCCCAGCACGGCCGCCGCCACGATCGCGCCCGGCCAGGTCTGCCACACAGCCAGCCCCGCCGTCGCCACCGCCATCAGCACCCCCGACCAGATCACGAACGGCTTGCGCCGCCCCACCCGGTCCGACCAGACGCCCCCGACCACCACCGTGGCGAGCAGCGTCACGCCGTTCACGGCCGTCAGGATCAGCACGCCCTCGTCGGGGTCGCCGTAGTGCAGCCGGTCGCGCAGGTAGTACAGCAGGTAGAGCAGCACCAGCGCGTTGCTCAGGTTCATAAGGAACCGGGTCAGCCAGGCCCAGCCCAGGTCGGGGTGGCGGCGCGGGCTCAGCCAGAAGCCCGCCAGGAAGCCGCGCCAGGACCAGGGAGGCCGGTCCGCCTCCGCCAGCCGCAGATCCTCGTGGCGCAGCACATACGGCAGCACGCCCACCGCCGTGAACACCGCGCAGGCCACGTACCCGGCCCCGACGCCTCCGGCGGCCGTCGCGAGGCCCGTCCCGCCGACGACGCCCAGGATCTGCGCCGCGCCCAGCCAGCCGCCCACCGAGCCCCGCTGGAGCCGGGGCACCCGGTCCGGGACCGCCGCCGTCACCGCCGCGAAGGCCGCGTTCAGGGTGAGCTGGACCAGGCACCAGCCCAGCGCCATCGTCCAGACCCCGTCCGCCGCCGCGAGCAGCAGCAGGGACAGGGCTCCGCCCGCCGTGCCCGCCACGATCCACGGCGTACGGCGGCCGTGACGGGACGTCGTACGGTCCGACAACGCCCCGAAGAGCGGGTTCGCCGCCAGCGACACCACCGCGCCGACACCCGTCACCCAGGCCAGCATCGTCTCCTTGGACATGCCGGAGCCGGGCGCGAAGTCCTTCGCCTGCGAGGTGAGAAGGATCTGCAGGGGGCCGTACCAGCCCACCCAGATCGCCCCGTTGGCGAGGGAGAGGGCCGAGGTCCAGCCCCGGCCCACCCGCTCGACAGGCTCGGCGAGGGCGGCCGCCGGGACCCGGCCCGCCGTTGTCATCTCTGAGCCCGCAGCACGCCCCGGAACCAGGCGTACGACGCCTTCGGGGTACGGGCGAGGCTCTCGAAGTCCACATGCACCAGCCCGAACCGGCGGGCGTAGCCCTCCGCCCACTCGAAGTTGTCCATGAGCGACCAGACGAAGTACCCGCGCACATCGACGCCGGCCTCCACCGCCCGGTGCAGTGCCCGGATGTGGCCGTCCAGGTAGGTGATGCGGTCCTGGTCGTCGACGCCCTCGTAGCTGCAGCCGTTCTCGGTGATCACGACCGGCGGGAGCCGGTCGCCGTAGCGGTCCCGGAAGCCGGTGAGCAGCTCCGTCAGTCCCTCGGGGACCACGGGCCAGCCGAAGTCCGTCACCGGGACGCCCTCGATCTCCTGGACGGAGAAAGGGAGTTCCGCCGGGATCGTCAGACCGCCGAACTCGATGTCCGTGCCCTGCGGTGCGCCCACCCGGGTCGGGGAGTAGTAGTTGACGCCGTACCAGTCCAGCGGCTCCCCGATCACCTTGAGGTCGGCCGCCACGTCCCCCGGCATCAACTCGGCGATGCCCTCGGGGTACTCGCCCAGCAGGACCGGGTCGGCGAACAGGCGGTTCAGGAGCAGGTCGTAGAAGTCGGCGGCCTCCAGGTCCGCCTGTTCCCGGGACGCAGGCCAGGTCGGGCCGTGGGAGTTGGCGATGCCGATGTCCGTGGCGCCGGACGCCCGCAGGGCCCGTACCGCCAGGCCGTGGGCGAGCAGCTGGTGGTGGGCGGCGGGCAGCGCGTCGAACATCAGCTGCTTGCCGGGGGCGTGTGCGCCCAGGGCGTGCCCGAACAGGGTGTGTTCGGCCGGCTCGTTGAGCGTGATCCACTTCTGCACGCGGTCGCCGAGACGGTCGGCGACCACGGACACGTACTCCGCGAAACGCGAGGCCGTGTCCCGCTCCAGCCAGTCCAGCGCGACCGGCAGGTCCCAGTGGAAGAGGGTCGGGACGGGACGGACGCCCGCCGCGCACAGCTCGTCCACCAGACGGTCGTAGAAGTCCAGGCCACCGGGGGAGTTCACCCGGGGCCAGGAGACGGAGAAGCGGTACGCGTCCACGCCGAGGCCCTTGAGCAGGGCCACGTCCTCGCGGTAGCGGTGGTAGTGGTCGCAGGCCACCGCCGCCGTCGAGCCGTCCTTCACCCGCCCCGGCTCGGCGGAGAAGACGTCCCACACGGATGCCTCACGTGCGTCCGCCGCGCCCTCGATCTGGTGGGCGGAGGTCGAGACGCCCCACAGGAAGCCGGCCGGGAACTGGGGGATCGGGTGCGCCGCGTCGCGCGGATCGTTCGCCATGGGCGGGATCATCCTTACCGATGGGTAAGGAAGTCAACGCCCAGGCGTGAACCACCAGTTACGCCCCCTCCTTCAGCACCCTCGACACCAGCATCCGCTGCTCCTCCGTGAGCCGGGGATCGGCCGCGTACACCGTCCGGCCGTCCACCGTGATCTCGTAGCTGAAGCCGTCCGGTACGCCGGTCGCGGGCGCGCCCCGGCCGGCGGCGAGTGCCTGCTCGGCCAGGGCGTGCCACTCATGGGCATCGGGCCGCCCCGAGGTGTCGACCTCGGCGCGGCGCTCGATGCCCGCGAAGCCACCCGTGCGCGTCACCTGAATACGCATGGGTCCCTGTCTAGTACGCCGTCACAGGATCCGCACCCCGACCTGCTCCCAGGCCTTCTCCACGGCCTGGAACTCGTCCCCGCCGTCGCCGTAGCGCTCGCGCGCGGCCGTGACGGTCAGCTTGGCGAAGTCGGTGAAGAACGCCCGCTCCTTGAGCTCGCCGCCGGTCAGGACGTCGTACCAGATCTGTCCGGCCTTCTCCCAGGCGTGGCCGCCGAGCGCGGTGGCGACGAGGTAGAAGGCGTGGTTCGGGATGCCGGAGTTGATGTGGACACCGCCGTTGTCGCGGCCGGTGCGGACGTAGTCGTCCATGGTCGCGGGCTGCGGGTCCTTGCCGAGGACGTCGTCGTCGTACGCGGTGCCCGGCGCCTTCATGGAGCGCAGGGCCGTACCGGTCACGCCCGGGGCGAGGAGGCCGGCACCGATGAGCCAGTCGGCCTCGGCGGCGGTCTGGCCGAGGGAGTACTGCTTGATGAGCGAGCCGAAGACGTCGGACATCGACTCGTTGAGGGCGCCCGGCTGGCCGTAGTACGTGAGGTTCGCCGTGTACTGGGTGACGCCGTGGGTGAGCTCGTGGCCGATGACGTCGATGGAGTTCGTGAAGTCGACGAAGATCTCTCCGTCTCCGTCGCCGAACACCATCTGCTCGCCGTTCCAGAAGGCGTTGTTGTAGCCCTCGTCGTAGTGGACGGTGGCGTCCAGAGGTAGGCCGTCGCCGTCGATCGAGTGGCGCTGGTAGGCCTTGAGGTAGAGGTCGAAGGTGGCGCCGAGCCCGGAGTAGGCGCGGTTGACCGTGGCGTCCTGTCCGGGGTCGTCGCCCTCGCCGCGGACCTTGGTGCCGGGCAGCTCGGTGCGGTGCTCGGCGTCGTAGATCGTGCGCAGCGGCTGGTCCGACGGTGCCTTCGCCGTCGGGGTGGCCGCCAGGCGGAACTCGGCGGTGACGCGCCGGCGGGCGCGCAGCTCGCTGTCGCGCACCAGGGTGCGCCGGGCGGGTCCGGAGAGTGCGGGGTCGTCGTGCTGTGCCAGTTTGTCGAGGACATAGGGCGGCACGACGGTGCAGAAGACGGGCTCGAAGCCCCCGTTCGTCGTCATGCCCGGCACCCTTGCACTGAGTCATTCCGGTGTCACTACCCGCAACCATGATTGGTGAAATACAGGGATACGGCGTCGGGGATCCCCTGCGCGAGTGGCATGGCGCACTTTTTGTCCCGTTCATCCCTCCGGTCCCGCATACTGATACGACCCCGCGCGGCAGGGAGCGGCTCGGCTACGCTGCGGAGCATCATGCGTTTCGGGCTGCTTCTTCTTAGCTGCCGCGGCGAGGGCCTGTAGTCCAGGTCGACTCCCTCCCCGCGGAGCTTGGCGTTGCGTCGTCGGCCGTCCATCCGGACATCCTGAGGAGCCCCGCACCATGGCGAACCGCCAGCAGCCCAGTTCCATGCCGATCCACAAGTACGGCCGCTACGAGCAGGTCGACATCCCCGACCGCACCTGGCCGAACAACCGGGTCACCGTCGCCCCCCGCTGGCTCTCCACCGACCTGCGCGACGGCAACCAGGCCCTGATCGACCCGATGTCGCCCGAGCGCAAGCGCCGGATGTTCGACCAGCTGGTCACGATGGGCTACAAGGAGATCGAGGTCGGGTTCCCCGCCTCCGGACAGACCGACTTCGACTTCGTGCGCTCGATCATCGAGGAAGAAGGCGCGATTCCCGAGGACGTGACGATCTCCGTCCTGACCCAGGCCCGCGAGGACCTGATCGAGCGGACCGTGGAGTCCCTGAAGGGCGCCCGTCGCGCGACCGTCCACCTCTACAACGCCACCGCCCCGGTCTTCCGCCGGGTCGTCTTCCGCGGCTCCAAGGACGACATCAAGCAGATCGCCGTCGACGGCACGCGCCTGGTGATGGAGTACGCCGAGAAGCTGCTGGGCCCCGAGACCGAGTTCGGCTACCAGTACAGCCCGGAGATCTTCACCGACACCGAGCTGGACTTCGCGCTGGAGGTCTGCGAGGCGGTCATGGACGTCTACCAGCCGGGCCCGGGCCGCGAGATCATCCTCAACCTGCCCGCCACCGTGGAGCGTTCGACGCCGTCCACGCACGCGGACCGCTTCGAGTGGATGAGCCGCAACCTCTCCCGCCGCGAGCACGTCTGCATCTCCGTCCACCCGCACAACGACCGCGGTACGGCCGTCGCCGCCGCCGAGCTGGCGCTGATGGCCGGTGCCGACCGCGTCGAGGGCTGCCTGTTCGGGCAGGGCGAGCGCACCGGCAACGTCGACCTGGTCACCCTGGGCATGAACCTGTTCTCGCAGGGCGTCGACCCGCAGATCGACTTCTCCGACATCGACGAGATCCGTCGTACGTGGGAGTACTGCAACCAGATGGAGGTCCACCCGCGCCACCCGTACGTGGGCGACCTGGTCTACACGTCCTTCTCCGGCTCCCACCAGGACGCCATCAAGAAGGGCTTCGACGCCATGGAGGCCGACGCGGCCGCCCAGGGCGTCACCGTCGACGACATCGAGTGGGCGGTCCCGTACCTGCCGATCGACCCGAAGGACGTCGGCCGCTCCTACGAGGCCGTCATCCGGGTCAACTCGCAGTCCGGCAAGGGCGGAATCGCGTACGTCCTGAAGAACGACCACAAGCTGGACCTGCCGCGCCGGATGCAGATCGAGTTCTCCAAGCTCATCCAGGCCAAGACGGACGCCGAGGGCGGCGAGGTCACGCCGGGCGACATCTGGTCGACCTTCCAGGACGAGTACCTGCCGAACGCGGAGAACCCCTGGGGCCGTATCCAGGTACGCAACAACCAGTCGACCACCGACACGGACGGCGTGGACAGGCTGACGGTCGAGGCGACCGTCGACGGCGAGGCCACCGTCCTGTCCGGCTCCGGCAACGGCCCGATCTCGGCCTTCTTCGACGCCCTGCAGTCCATCGGCATCGACGTACGCCTGCTCGACTACCAGGAGCACACGATGAGCGAGGGCGCCTCCTCGCTGGCTGCCTCCTACATCGAATGCGCGATCGACGACAAGGTCCTGTGGGGGATCGGCATCGACGCGAACACGACGCGTGCGTCGCTGAAGGCGGTCGTCTCCGCCGTCAACCGCGCCTCCCGCTGACGCGCAGAAACCGGCTCTGACCGGGGACTTCGAGGCCCTGACCGTGGTGCAAGGCGGTCAGGGCCCCGTCACATCTCGGCCACCCCCATGTGCGGGTCACGGAAAGGTCTCGTCCAGGGTGCTGACTCCACCTCATGGATGTGGCTAACATCACGCAAGCATGTGGCGATGATGCCGCGGCGAGTGGGAGGTGCGACGTGCTGCCAGGACGGGAACGAAACGGCCGTGTCGACGGGCGTGCGCGCATTCTGGGGACCCGAACCGCGTGGACTCCCGTCGGTGACGGCGAGTTCTTCTGCCCCGGCTGCGGGGGCGACCGCAACTACCAGCGGCTCACCGGCCGCCGCCGCTTCACCGTCCTCGGCGTGCCCGTGCTGCCGCGCGGTGAGACCGGCCCCGCCGTCGAGTGCGCGGCCTGCCACCGCCACTTCGGCACCGAGGTCCTCGACCACCCCACCACCATCCGTTTCTCCGCGATGCTCCGCGACGCCGTGCACACCGTCGCCCTCGCCGTCCTCGCGGCGGGCGGCACCTGCGCCCGTACGTCCCTGGAGGCCGCCGCGACCGCGGTGCGCGCCGCCGGCTTCGACGACTGTACGGAGGACCAGCTCGCCGCCCTCGTGGACGCCCTCGCCGCGGACACCGGACGCGCCTTCGGGGAGCCCTCCTGCACCGGCCTCGCCATAGAGCTCCACGAGGCCCTGGACCCCCTCGCCCCGCACCTCGCCCAGGTCGGCCGCGAATCGATCCTGCTCCAGGGCGCCAGGATCGCCCTCGCCGACGGCCCGTACACCCCGGCCGAACGCGACGTCCTGGCCACGGTGGGCGCGGCACTGACCATCGGCGCCGACGAAACGTCCCGCGTGCTCGAGGCGGCCCGCACGCCGTCCTGACCCTCCCGGTTACTCCTCGGGGAGTAACCACCCCGTCCGGCCGCCTCAGGCAGTACGCCCGAACTCGCTCTGCAGCGCGACGACTTGCGCCCGCCGCACCGGAAGTCTGAATGCCGTACCCAGACATCCGCTCCGGAGGGAGGGCCCGTTCCATGGGGGCCGCAAAGACGACGGGAAAGACGGGGAGACGGCGTGCCGTTCCCTGGCTCGTGCTCGCGCTGTGGGTCGGCGTGCTCGCGGTCGTGTCGCCGTTCGCGGCGAAACTCGCCGACGTGCAGCACGACCGGATCACCGACTACCTGCCCGCGAACGCCGACTCCACGCAGGTCGCGAAGATCCAGGAACAGTTGCCGGGCGGTGAGACCACCGAGCTGGTGCTCGTCTACCGCCGCGACGGCGGACTGACCGCCGCCGACCGGGAGACGGCGCGGGAGCAGGTCACGCGGGTCGCGGGGGAGCACGCGCTGACCACACCACCGCGGGCGGTTCCGTCCGAGGACGGAACCACCCTGATGTACCCGGTCGCCAGCAGCGAGCCCGGCACCGACGAGGAGAAGCGGGACGCCTTCGTGGAGGCCGTACGCGAGGTCGCCCACAGCGCGGGCGGACTGACCGTCGAAGTGGGCGGGACGGGTGCGTTCGCCACCGACGCGAGCAAGGTCTACGACGCGCTCGGCGGGCCACTGCTCTACACCACCGTCGGCGTCGTGGCCCTCCTGCTGATCCTCATCTACCGCAGCCCGGTGCTGTGGCTGGTGCCGCTCGTCGTGGCCGGCATCGCCGACTACCTGTCGATGGGCGTCGCCTACGGCCTCAACCAGGCCTTCGGGACGACGGTGTCCGGGCAGAGCTCGGGCATCATGACGATCCTCGTCTTCGGCGCCGGCACCGACTACGCCCTGCTGCTCGTCTCCCGCTACCGCGAGGAACTCCGGCGCGTCGAGCGGCCGTACGACGCCATGCGGGCCGCCCTGAGCGGCTGCGGGCCCGCCGTCCTCGCCTCCTCCGGGACCGTCGCCGCCGGACTGCTGTGCCTGCTCGCCGCAGACCTCAACTCCAACCGGGGGATGGGGCCCCTCGGCACCGTCGGTGTGCTGTGCGCGCTGGTCACGATGCTGACGCTGCTGCCCGCGCTCCTGGTCCTGCTCGGCCGCCGGGTGTTCTGGCCGCTGGTGCCCGCCTACGGCAGCACACCCAAGGCCCGCCGGTCGCTGTTCGCCGCGATGGGCACCTCCGCCGGACGGCGCCCGAAAACCGTCCTCGCGGCCGGCGCCGTCCTGCTCGGCGCGCTCGCCCTGGGCGCGCTGAACCTGCCCGGCACGGTCAAGCAGCAGGACTCCTTCGTCGACAGGCCCGAGTCCGTCGCCGCCCTGGAGACCCTCGCCAGGGCCTATCCGAAGGGCTCCGCACAACCCATCGACGTGCTCACCCCGGCCGGCCGGGCCGACGCCACCCTGGAGGCGATCCGGGACACGGACGGCGTCGCCGACGCGCGCAAGGGCCGTACGGGGGAGGGCTGGACCGAGATCTCCGTGGCCGCTTCCGCGCCCCCGCAGTCGGCGGCCGAGACCGCGACCATCGAGCGGCTGAGGGACAGCCTCGACGGCTCCTACGTCGGCGGCGCCAGCGCCCAGCAGATCGACCTGAAGGACACCAACGCCCGGGACCGGATGATCGTCGTGCCGCTCGTCCTCGTCTCCGTCCTGCTCATCCTGATCGCCCTCCTCCGGTCCCTCGTCGCGCCACTCCTGCTCGTCGCCGCCGTGGTCGCGGTGTGGGGCGCGTCGCTCGGCATCGGCGGGCTGGTGTTCGGGCCGGTGTTCGGCTTCGAGGGCACGGATCCCGGCCTCGGGCTGCTGTCCTTCGTGTTCCTGGTCGCCCTCGGCGTCGACTACGGCATCTTCCTCATGCACCGGATGCGCGAGGAATCCATGCGGGGCGTCGAACCCGTCACCGCCGCGCTCACCGCGTTGCGCACCACGGGCGGGGTCATCGCCTCCGCCGGGCTCGTGCTCGCCGCGACCTTCGCGGTGCTGACCAACATGGGCCTGGTCCAACTCGTCGAACTCGGCTTCGTGATCGCGGTCGGGGTGCTCCTCGACACGTTCCTCGTCCGGACCTACCTCGTGACCAGCGCGAGCGTGGCACTGGGACGCAAGGTGTGGTGGCCGGGGCGGCTGTCCCGGGCGCCGGAGCCGGAACGCACGCGGGAGCGTGAGCCGGTCGGCCGGTGAGCCCCGGGCGCCCCTTCCCTGCGGAGGGGGCGCCCCCTGAGGGAGGATGGTGCCGTGGAAGAGGGGGGAACCATGCGGGGGTGTCGCGCCCTGGCCGAGCGGGCTGCGCCGGCCGCCCTGACCGAGCGGGCGCTGGCCGTCGTCAACGGCGTACCGGCCGGCACGGGGAGCGCGCGTGCCGCTCGCGCCGCGGGGCCCTCCCCGCTGCGGGCCGACGCCTGGCTCGCCGCCACGGCCGCGCTGCTGGCCGTCGCGCTCGGCACGTCCATCGAGGACGGCCGCCACCTGGACGCCGTCGGCTGGACCCTGCTGCTGGCCGCGCAGATCCCCCTGGTGTGGCGGCGCCGCAGCCCCCTGCTCGCGCTGCTCGCGGTGGTGCTGTGCGTCGCGCCCTACCACGGACTCGACTACAACCACAGCGCCGCCGTGCCGGTCGCCATGGTCGCCCTCTACACCGTCGCCGCGAACGGCACCGCCCGCCGTACCGTGCTCACCGGCGCCACCGTCGTCGGGGTCACCCTCTTCGTCAACGCCCTGGAAAACCCGCACCAGGTCGCCGAGATCCTGCGCATCTCCGGCTGGATCGTCTCCGTGCTGCTGCTCGGCGGCTACATCCGCGTCCACCGTCAGTACATCGCCTCCGCCCTGGAGCGCGCCGAACGCGCCGAACGCACCCGCGAGGAGGAGGCCCGCCGACGCGTCGCCGAGGAGCGGCTGCGCATCGCACGCGACCTGCACGACCTGCTCGCGCACAGCATCACCCTCATCGGCGTGCAGACCTCGGTCGCCGCCCACGTCCTGGCCGCCGACCCCGACCGCCTCGACCGCACGTCCGTCGCCAAGGCCCTCGACGACATCGCGGACACCTGCCGCACGGCCCGCGGCGAACTCCGTACGACGCTGGAGGTGCTGCGCGAGCAGGACGCCGGGGAGGGGCGCGGCCCCCTGCCCGGCCTGCACGGCCTGCCCGACCTCGCGGAGACCGCCCGCGCCGCGGGGGCGAAAGTCGACCTGTCGGTGGACGCGGGGGAGGTGCCCGCCGCGGTGGGCGCGGCCGCCTACCGGATCGTGCAGGAGGCCCTCACGAACGCCGTACGGCACGGGGGACGCGAGGGCCTCACCGTGCGGGTCGCGGTGTACGACGGGGAGGGCGCCCTGCGCGTGCAGGTCACCGACGACGGCGCGGGCGCCGGTCAGGGAACACCCGGCTTCGGGCTCGTCGGGATGCGGGAGCGGGCGCGCAGCGTGGGCGGCACGGTGGACGCCGGGCCGCTGCCGGGGGAGGGCTACGAGGTGAGTGCCGTACTGCCGATGAGACGAGACCCGACAGGGGAAGGGGCGGCATGATCCGCGTTCTGCTCGCCGACGACCAGACCCTCGTGCGGGAGGCGTTCGCGATGCTCGTCGAGTCCGCGAAGGACATGGAGGTCGTCGGCCAGGCCGGCACCGGCCGCGAGGCGGTGGCGCTGGCCCTCAGCGAGCGCGCCGACCTGGTGGTGATGGACCTGCGGATGCCCGACCTGGACGGCATCGAGGCGACCCGCCTGATCGCGGCCGACGAGGACCTGGCCGGGGTACGGGTCCTGGTTCTCACCACCTACGACACCGACGACCACGTCGTCGAGGCACTGCGCGCCGGCGCCTCCGGCTTCCTGGTGAAGGACACCCGCCCGGCCGAACTCCTCGACGCCATCCGCACGGTGGCGGCAGGCGACGCCCTGCTCTCCCCGGGCCCCACGTCCCGCCTGATCGCCCGCTTCCTGCGCAGCCACACCGCCCCGCCCGCCGAGGGCGGCCCCGAGTGCCTGTCGGAGCGCGAGCGCGAGGTGCTGACCCTGGTGGCGCGCGGCCTCAACAACACGGAGATCGGCGAGACACTGGGTCTCAGCCCCCTCACCGCCAAAACCCACGTCAGCCGCATCATGGGCAAGCTGGGAGCACGGGACCGGGCGCAACTGGTGGTCGTGGCGTACGAGTCGGGGCTGGTAACCCCGGGGGGAGGCTGAAACGACGGCCCCTTGGCGGCGCCGAGAACCGCAGCGCCGCAAGGGGCGCGGGGAACTGCGCGAACAACCACGACGAACCCGCACCCGCCAACGCACAGCAACCGCGCAGACGAACAGGCGCCCGCCCCTACAACAACCCCCCCACCATCAAAAACTTCCGCACCCCTTCGACCTCCTCGGCAGAGAGCCGCACCTGCGGCTCCGCCGTAGCCGGACAGTCGATCACACCCCGCAGATGCAGCGCAGCCTTGAACGCACCCAGCGCCGAGGAACTCCCGCCCATACGGGCCGGGTCGCCCACGCCCACCAGCCCGAACAGGGCGCACAGCCGCTCCTGTTGTGCGCGGGCTCCCTCCAGATCCCCCGCACGGCTGAGCCGGTCGAGGCGCACGTACCCGTCCGGGTCGACGTTGGCGAGCCCCGGCACCGCCCCGTCCGCGCCCAGCGCGAGCGCCGCGTCGACGAGCAGCTCGGAGCCGGTCAGGACGCTGAAACCGGTGATGCCCGGGTTCACCCGGGCGCCCGTCACGACCTCGCGGAAGGCCGCCAGGTCACCACTGGAGTCCTTCAGCCCCGCCAGCACGCCCTCGGCGGCCAGTTCCAGGACCAGATCGGCGGGCAGCTTGGTGTGCACGGCCACGGGGATGTCGTAGGCCACCACCGGGACCGGACTGGCCGCCGCGACCAGACGGAAGTGGCGGGCGATCTCCGCGGGGTGGGTGCGGGCGTAGAAGGGGGCGGTGACGACCACGGCGTCCGCGCCCGCCGCCGTCACCGAGGCGACGTGGTCCAGGACGCGGGGCGTCGTCATGTCGATCACGCCGGCCAGCACGGGCAGGTGCCCCGCCACATGGGCGACGGTCGCCTCCACCACCTCCGCGCGCTGCCGGTCCGTGAGGAACGCGGCCTCCGACGAGGAGCCGAGGACGAACAGGCCGTGCACTCCGGCCCCCATCAGATGGTCGAGCAGCCTGAGCAACGAGGGGACGTCCACCTCGCGGTCCGGTGTCAGGGGGGTGCAGACGGGCGGGACGACACCGGAGAGCGGGGTGGGGAAGGTCATCGAGGCTCCTTTGGCTGCTGGCTCTGTCGTACGAGGTCGCGGGTCGAACGGTCCTCCTCCACAGGATGGTGGCAGCGGTAGCGGTGTCCGGGCGTCGACGCGGCGGAGAAGCCCGGCATGTCGGACGCGCACTCCTCGTCCGCCTTCCAGCACCGCGTCCGGAACGGGCACCCGCTCGGCGGCCGGGTCGCCGACGGCACCGGACCGGCCAGCGGGATCGGTTCGATCGGGTCGAGCAGGCCGGGCGTCGCGGAGAACAGGGCACGGGTGTACGGGTGCCGGGAGCCGTCCGTGACCCGGTCGGCCGGAGTCTCCTCGACGATCCGGCCCAGGTACATGGTGATCACGCGGTCGCTCATCCGCCGTACCGTCTGGATGTCGTGCGAGACGAAGACCAGCGCGAGACCCAGCCGGTCCTTCAGGTCCAGCAGGAGGTTGAGGATCTGGGCGCGGACCGACACGTCCAGCGCGCTCGTCGGCTCGTCCGCCACCACCAGATCGGGGTCGAGCGCGAGGGCCCTGGCGATGGCGACCCGCTGCCGCTGGCCGCCGGAGAGCTGCCCCGGCAGACCGTCGGCCAGCACCCGGGGGAGGCCGACCAGGGCCATCAACTCCCGCACGCGTTCCTCACGTTGCTGTTTCGATCCCCGGTCGTGCACATCCAGCGGGTCCCGCAGGATCTGCCGGACCGTCAGCCGACGGTTCAGGGCCGTCGACGGGTCCTGGAAGATCATGCCGGTGCTGCCGCCGACGGCCGCCCGGCGTTCGGCGGGCGGCATCGACCACAGGTCGCGGCCCTTGAAGGACACCGCTCCGGACGTCGGCCGCTCCACCCCCACCAACACCTTCGCCAGCGTCGACTTGCCGCAGCCGGACTCGCCGACCACACCGACCGTCTCGCCAGGGGCGATGGTCAGGTCCGCGCCGGTCAGGGCGTACACCCGGTCCCGTGTGAACAGCCCGCCGCTGCGGGCCTTGTGCACGACATGGGCGTCGGAGACTTCCACCAGCGTGTTCACGCTCACGTGATGACCTCGCTCTGCGTCGTCGCCAGGAACACCGCCGGGTGGTGGCAGGCCGCCATGTGCGTGTGGGTGCCCGTCAGGTCGGGGGCGGTCGTGCGGCACACCTCGCCCGCCAGGGGGCAACGGTCCGCGAAGCGGCAGCCCGCCGGGAAGTCGGCGGGGGCCGGGACCACGCCCCTGATCTGCGTCATCCGCTCGGCCGCCGACTCCAGCGACAGCACACTCCCGAGCAGACCGCGCGTGTAGTGGTGGGCCGGCGCCTCCACCAGGTCGGCGGTCACGCCCGTCTCCACGATCTGCCCGCCGTACATCACCACCACCCGGTCGGTGACGTCCGCGACCAGCGCCAGGTCGTGCGAGACCAGGATCAGCGCGAAGCCCAGCTCCTCGCGCAGCCGCAGCAACAGCTCTATCACCTGCGCCTGCACGGTCACGTCCAGCGCGGTCGTCGGCTCGTCGGCGATGATCAGCTTCGGGTCCCGGGACAGCGCCATGGCGATCAGCACCCGCTGGCGCTGGCCGCCGGAGAGCTCGTGCGGGTAGCTGCGCAGGGTGCGCCCCGGGTCAAGACCCACCATGGTCAGCAGTTCGGCGGGGCTACGGCGGCCCCCGCGCCGTACGACCTGCTTGAGCTGGGCGCGGATCGTCATCGCCGGGTTCAGGGAGGACAGCGCGTCCTGGTAGATCATCGCCATCTCGTGGCCGAGCAGCCGCCTCCGTACCCGCATCGGCTCGGACGGCAACTCCCGCTCATTGAAACGGACCTGGCCCCTGACTCGGGCGCCCTTCGGCTGCAGGCCCATCACGGTGAGCGCGGTCAGCGACTTGCCGCAGCCCGACTCGCCCACCAGGCCGAGGACTTCACCGGCGTACACCTCGAAGCTGATGCCGTCGACGATGTCCACGCCGCCGTGCCGGGCGTCGAAACCGACGGCGAGGTTCTCCACCGCGAGCACCGGCTGCCCGTCGCGGGGCAGCGGGCGGGCCCGGGCGCGTAGCCGCCGCGCCGCCTCCGCCAGACCGGGCAGCTCGACGACCTCGCCGCTGCCGGGCTCGGGGGCTTCGAGCGCGTCCTTGTCGTCTTTCTCGTACGTTGTGTCCTTCGCGTCCTTCGCGTCCTTCGCGTCCTTGGGCAGGTCCACCTCGCGCGCCGAGGGCGCCGCCCACGCGTCGGAGACGCCCTCGGAGAGGACGTTCAGGGACAGCACGGTGACCAGCATCAGCAGCCCGGGGAAGACCGTCGCCCACCAGCCCCCGGTCAGCACCATGTTCTTGCCGTCCGCGATGACACTGCCCCACGACGGGTCCGGCGGCCGCACGCCCGCGCCGATGAACGACAGGGACGCCTCGAACACGATCGCCTCGGCGACCTGCACCGTGCAGAACACCAGGACCGGGGCGGCACAGTTGACGGCCACGTGCCGCAGCACGATGTGCGGGGTCCGCGCACCGATCACGCGTTCCGCCGTCACGTAGTCCTCGCCGTACTGGTCGAGGACGTTCGCCCGTACGACCCGCGCCACCGGCGGGGTGAACAGGAATGCGATCGCGCAGATCAGGACCGTGATCCCACCGCCGAACACGGCGACGAGGACGGCGGCCAGCGCGATCCCCGGGAACGCCATCACCACGTCCAGGCAGCGCATCAGCGTCTCGTCGACCGCCTTGCGGGAGGTCGCCGCGACCGCGCCGAGGAGCGCCCCCACGACCAGGGCGAGCCCGGTCGCGCCGAGCCCGATGGCGAGGGACCAGCGGGCGCCGTGCATCAGCCGGCTGAGGATGTCCCGGCCCAGGCTGTCCTGGCCCATCCAGTGCTCGGCGGAGGGATGCCCGGTGCCGTCGACGGGCGGCTGCTGGTCGAGCGGGTCATCCGGCGCGAGCAGGGGGGCCAGCAGCGCCATCAGCACCACGACGGCCAGGAAGCAGACGGCGGCCTTCGACAGTGGCGGCAGCCGACGCCAGCCGCGAAGCCGGACGCCGGGACGGGAGAGGGCCCGGGCGAGCTTCCTGGGACCGAACGTCATGTCGCCTCCCGCAGACGGGGGTTGACCAGGAGGTAGAGGACGTCGATGACGAGGTTGACGACGACGAAGCCGGTGGCCGTGGTCAGCACGACCCCCTGGACGACCGCCGGGTCGCCGTTCTTCACGGCGTCGATCATCAGCTTGCCCATGCCCGGCAGCGAGAAGATCGTCTCGATGACGACCGCGCCGCCGAGCAGATAACCGACCCGCAGCCCGAGCACGGTGAGCGGGTTGATCAGGGCGTTCCTGAGCACGTTCCGCCCGACCACCACCGCGGGCGGCAGCCCGCTGCCGATCGCCGTGCGCACGTAGTCCTTGTCGAGTTCCTCCACCACCGCTGTCCGCACGATCCGCGTGAGTTGCGCCGCCACGGGAAGCGACAGTGCGAAGGCGGGCAGCGTCATGGTCTTCAGCCAGCCGGTGAAGGAGTCGGCCGGGTTGATGTAGCCGCCGGTCGGGAACCAGCCCAGGTCGACCGCCAGGTACTGGATCATCAGCAGCGCCAGCCAGAAACCGGGGGCCGCGACACCGGTGAGGGAGATGACCCGGATGATCTGGTCGGGCAGCCGGTCCCGGTGGATCGCGGCCGTCACCCCGCCCACCAACGCCAGCACCACCGCGATGCCCAGGCCCAGGAACGTGAGCTGGAGCGTGAGCGGCAGCGCGGTGGTGACCTGGTCGACGACCGGCGCCCGGGTCAGCGCGCTGACGCCCAGGTCGCCGTGGAGCAGGGCGCCGACGAAGTCGACGTAGCGGACGGGGAGCGGGTCGAGCAGGCCGTTGCGCTCACGGAAGTCGTGCAGCTGCTGCGGGGTCGGGTTGGCGCCCTGGAAGAACGCGGACGCCGGGTCGACGTCTGAGAAGCGCATCACCAGGAAGACGAACAGCACGATGCCGAGCATCAGCGGGACGAGCAGGGCGATGCGCCGGAGCAGAATCCTGGCGACGGTGATCACCGAGCGGCTCCTACACCCACTTGGCCTGGAGGAGGTTGATGCCGGGGTACGGCTGTGCTCTTATCCCGGCGAGCCGCTTCGGGTCCCAGGCGGTCATCAGCTCGTTGTGGACGACGGGGTAGAGCACGGCCTGCTCGGCGACGATGTCGATGTACTCCTGGACCATCAGCTTCTTCTTCTCGGCGTCGGACTGGCGCGTGGCCTGGTCCATGGCCCGGAAGAGCTGCTTGGCCACGGGGTTGTCGGCCCAGCGGGCGTACTGCATCCACAGGTTCTGCGGGCCGTAGTTGTAGTGCATGATCAGGTCGGCGTCGAGGCCGAACTGGTTGGGGTTCGAGGCGGCCGCGACGACCTGGTAGTCCTGCTTCTGGTCCATCTTGGTGAAGACGGCCGTGGTCTCCTGCGGGGACAGCGTCGTCTCGACGCCGATCGCGTCCCAGGACGCCTTGATGGTCGGCAGACAGTCGACGATCCAGCTCACGTTCACCGAGAGGATCTCGACCTTCAGCCCCCTGACCCCGGCCGCCTTGAGCAGCGCCTTCGCCTTGTCGGGGTCGTGGTCGTAGACGGTCTTCGCGCGCCGGTGGCTCGGGTTGCCCTCGTCGAGGAAGGAACTCGACGGAGTCCCGTGCCCCTTCAGGGCGACCTCCACCATCTTCTCCGTGTCGATGGCGTAGTGCAGCGCCTGCCGGACGCGCACGTCGTCGAAGGGTTTGTGCTTCGTGTTGAACATCAGGAACAGGTTGTTCATCCCGGCCCCGCCCGCGACCGACAGGCCGCCCTTCTTCAGCTGTGCGATGTTGGCGTACGGGATGTTGTCGGCGAGCTGCGCGCCCGCCTCGGCGCCGGAGATCCGGGCGACACGCGGGGCGGCGTCGACGATCGTCAGCCAGTTCATCTTCTTGAAGGCGGGCCGGCGCGGTCCGTTGTAGTCGGCGAACGCCTCGAAGGTCGTGTTGGACTTCGGGTGGTGCGCGCTCTGCCGGTACGGCCCCGAGCCCACCGCCTTGCCCTTGGTCGCGTCGTCCCAGGCCCCCGGCCGCGAGAACACGTGCTTCGGCATGATCTTCGCGAGGGTGAGCCGCGAGGCCCCCTCCGGGAAGGGGAACTTCAGCACCAGCTCGACGTTCCGCGCGTCGATCTTCCGGACCTCCTTCAGCCAGCTCGCGAAGAAGCCCTTGGCGAGGGTCTGGGTGTCCGGGTCGAGGATCCGGTCGAAGACGAAGACCACGTCGTCGGCGGTGACCGGCTTGCCGTCGTGGAAGGTGGCCCCCTGGCGCAATGTGAACTTCCAGGAGGTACCGCTCAGGTCGGCCGGCACCTGGGTCGCGAGGGCCGCGTACGGCTCGCGGGAGATCGGGTCGGTATCGAGCAGTCCCTCGTAGATGTGGTGGTTGGCGGCCATGCAGAACGCGGACGCGGTCTGCGTCGGATCCCAGCTGCCGTCGTTGCCGTAGCCGATGACCGCGGTCAGCGTGCCGTCCTTGCCGCCGCCTCCGCCACCGGTGTCGTTGGTCGACTCCGGTCCGGTGGAGCAGGCCGACAGCGACGAGGACAGGGCGGCGGCCGCACCGAGCGCGCCGCTGTACTTCAGGAACGACCGGCGGTGCGGCGCCGGAACGTCGCGGGTCACGTCGCGGGTCACGTCGCGCACGGTTCCTCCAGTGGGGGGAGATACGACGTCCTACGTCCTGCTTGGTCAGGCGCGACCATAAGAGCGGCTGTGGGGGCGGTCAAGAGATCGCACACGAATGGCACAGTCGCCAGAGGTGGGACCAATGGCGCTGTGAAGGGCGGAAGTTGCTCCCAGAAGGGGCGGGTGCTGATGGTCGATCAGGAACGCAGACTAAGTCCTACATTTGACAAAGTCCAATGTAGGCGTTACTTTTCGAGTCCATTGAGCAGGTGTGTACGGCACGAGCGGGTTACGCCTTATCGACCACTTGTGGTGATTTGGCGTGTTGTTCCGCGCTGTGGGTATCAGTCGCCTTCCTCCCAGCCGCCACACCCGACCCCTTCTGAGAACCGGAGTTGGACATGAGGTGCTACGACTGCCTTCAGGAGGCGCGCACTGACACCGAGGGCATTGGTGTCTGCTCGCGCTGCGGCTTGGCCACCTGCGAGAACCACGCCCATGTACGTCAGGTGCACATCTCTCACGCGGCCGGTTTGGGGCGCACCTACGGCGCCCGCGCGGCGCGCAGAGTGGTCTGCCACACCTGCGACCTGGCTGAGACCACGCACTGACTGTCGCGTGGGTGAACACGAGTTGCCGGGGCGTGCCGCCTGTCCGCGGGCACGCTCCCGGCCTGGCCCCAACTGCTACGGCAGCGTCCGCTCGTACGTCTTGTCCTGGTCGGAGTCGTACACGAGCTTGCCGCCGGCGTCGTAGCCCTTGATGTGCGGAGCCTCGGTGACCTGCTGGTTCAGCATGCCGGCGGCGACGAACCAGCCGTGGTCCAGCACGGCCGTGCTGTCGCTGTCGCCGTAGGAGACGGTGACCTTGGCGACCGACGGCTTCACCGTGCCGATGATCCCCCAGCGGAACGGGAGCTTCCAGTTGCCCTTGTCGAGGAAGGACTGCTGGTAGAGCTTGCCGCTGTTGATGTCCGCGTACACCGCCCCGTTGCCCTCGTCGACCGAGGTGCCGCCCACGCTGGTGTTCAGGCCCTGGGCCTCACCGTTCCTGATGTTGCAGATCAGCCGGGTCTGCTTGGGCCGCTCCTTGACCGCGACCACGTAGATGCCGTCACCGGGCGCGTTCGAGTCGCCGGTGCTGTGCATCGCCAGGATGATCCGGTAGTCCGCCGCTTTCCCCAGCCCTTCGCGCCCCGGGCGGTCGCCCCCGTACCGCTGGTCGTAGTCGAGGCACATCTCCAGTCCCCGAACGGCCTGTTGGAAGGTGACCCCGTCGAGAAGCTGGCCGGTGGTGGCGGGCCGCGCGGGCCCCGACGGCGACGCGGCCGGGGTCGGCGCAGCGGACCGCGGGGCGCTGACCGACGGCGTGGGTGTCGACGCCGTGCTCACGCCCCGGTCGCCGGGGGACAGCGCGTACGCCCCCAGCGGCACCGCGGCCAGCGTCACCAACGCGGCCCCGGCCGCCGCCACCCGCCGACGCCGCTCCACCACGCCTCGCCGCCGGATCGCGGGATACGGCACCGGCGACGGCCGGATCGCGTACGCGTCCTCGGCGAGCAGGTCACGCACGTGATCCTCGAAATCCGGCCCCCGCTCGCCGTCCACGCCCTCGGGCTGCTCGTCGAAGTCCCGCTGCCGCTCCCCGTTCACCTGCTGCCTCCCTGCGCCGACGACGTGCGGCTGGGCGCGGGGGCGTCCATCGCCCCGGCCAGCCCCGGATACGTACGCAACTTCGCCAGCGCCTTGGACGCCTGGCTCTTGACCGTGCCGGGAGAGCAGCCGAGCACACCGGCGACCTCCGCCTCGGACAGGTCCTCCCAATAGCGCATGACCACCACCGCCCGCTGCCTGGGCGGCAGTTGGGCCAGTGCGGCGAGCAGCGCACCCCGCTCGTCGACCCGCCGTACGTCCTCCTCGCGCCCCGCCGTCTCCGGCGGCGCGGCGGTCAGCGCCTCCTTGACCCGCCGCTTGCGGAACCGGTCGCTGTTGCAGGTGACCAGCATCCGGCGCACGTACGCCTCCGGGCTGTCACTGCGCGCGACCCGCCGCCACGACCGGTACGCCTTCGCCAGTGCCGTCTGCGTCAGGTCCTCGGCGTGGTGCGCGTCACCGGTGAGCAGATACGCGGTCCGTACCAGACGGGACCAGCGAGCCCTGACGAATTCCTGGAACTGGGCCTCTAGTTCGGCCTGCATCAAGCACCCTCCCTCGCCCTCCAGACCACCGGTTGCGCGGATTCGGTTGCCCGGGTTCCGGCAGGCGTTTGGAATGGGGTCATGGAGAGAGAATGGAGCACCCAGGAGCCGGGCGTCCTGCGGCTGCCGTCGGGCCGCCTGATCCGCGGCCGTGCGCTGCGCCGCCCCCTCGAACCGACGGCCGCCGTCCCGTCGTACGGCGTCTACCTCCTGGGCCGGCCGCCCGTCGACGTGGCCTGGCCCCACCGCTGGCTCCGCTGGCCCGACTTCCGCCTCCCCACGGACCGCGCCGCCGCCCGCGCCGCCCTCACCGAGGCCTGGGAGCGGTCCGCCACCGAACGCGTGGAGATCGCGTGCGGCGGTGGCCGCGGACGCACGGGCACGGCACTGGCCTGCCTCGCCGTGCTGGACGGCGTGCCCGCCGAGGAAGCGGTGACCTTCGTACGACGCCACTACGCCCGGGGCGCGGTGGAGACGCCGTGGCAGCGGCGCTACGTACGACGGTTCGGGTGACGGCCGGGGCCGTACAGGAGTGCGCCGGGCTCATACCTTGGTCGCGGTGCCGTAGACCATCGGGCGACAGCGGGGAGGGGGTGGGCGTCGGCACAGTGGGCGCATGGAGAAGACGACGGGGAACAGCAAAGGCATTCACGGCGGTAACGAGGGCATCGGCAGGGGGCGGTTCCTCGCGGGGGCGGCGGCCGTCGGGGTCGCGGGGGTCGCGGGGGCGGTGCTGCCGGGTGGGCCGGCGGTGGCGAGCGGACGGAGGGCGGCCCGGCGGGGGGCGGTCGGTGCCCGGCTCGGGGGCGGCGGGCGGGGGCTCGCGCACCGGGGAGTCGTCTACACCGTCGGCGCGGGTGAGACCCCGGGCACCGCCTTCAGCACGGCCCGGATGCGTCAGGACGTCCGAGTCATCCGCGAGGAACTGCGCGCCGACACCCTCGACGTCACCGGCGACGGCGTCGAACGGCTCACCGCCACCGCCGCCGAGGCTGCCGAACGCGGGCTGCACGTCTGGCTCCAGCCGACCCTCGGGGACCTCCCGGAGCGGGACATCCTCGACCACCTCGCCGAGACCGGCCGGTTCGCGGAGCGGCTGCGGCGGCAGGGCGCGAGCGTCGACCTCAGCGTCGGCTGTGAGTTCTGGCTGTTCGTCCCGGGCATCCTGCCCGGCGACACGGTCCTCGAACGCATCCAGCACCTCCTCGACGGCACCTACGACCCCGTCCGGATGCAACGCCGCCTCGCCCGCTTCACCGCACGCGCCGCGAAGGTCGGCCGCTCCGTCTTCCGGGGTCGGCTGAGCTACGCGGCCGCCGCGGACGACGAGGTCGACTGGAACCTCTTCGACGTGGTGGGCATCGACTACTACGGCTACCACCGCCGACAGGCGGACTACGTACGCGACTTGAGCCAGCACCTGCGCTGGGGCAAGCCCCTGGCCCTCACCGAGTTCGGCACCTGCGCCTACCGGGGTGCCCCGGAGACGGACGGCATGGGCTGGGCGGTCGTCGACTACGACAAGGACCCGCCGGAGATCAAGGGCGGGCTGGTGCGCAGCGAGCGCACCCAGGCCGCGTACCTCGTCGACGTCCTGGAGGCCTGCGAATCCATGGGCCTGTACGCGGCGATGGCGTTCGAGTTCGTCACCCCGGACGCCCCCCACCGCCCCGACAGCCCACGCCACGACCTCGACCTGGCGAGCTACGCCATCACCAAGCCCATCAAGGACCACCCCGACGACCCGGACTCCGACTGGCACTGGGAACCGAAGGAGGCCTTCCACGCCCTGGCCCGGCAGTACGGCAGGCGGTGCCGGGCTCAGGGGCAGTAGCGGTCCTGGTCGGGACCCCGTGCCGGGCTCAGGGGCAGTAGACATCCTCGTCGGGGCGCTCACCCGTCGCCAGGAAGCGGGAGACCGTGTCGTCGCCGCACGTGTTGCCGTGGGCGAGGTAGGCGTCGTGGCCGGTGGAGTTCACGGTCACCATGACGGCACGGTCACCGAGGGCCGCACGCAGCCGCAGGGCGCCGCTCAGCGGGGTGGCCACATCCCGCTCGTTCTGCACGAGCAGCACGTTGGACGGCCCCCGGTCGGTGATCCGCACCGGTGCCTGGCGGGGCGCGTCGGGCCAGGCGGCACAGACCATCGCGTTCCTCGGCATGCCCGCGGTCAGCGGGTACGCCTTCCTGCTCGCGTCGACGTCCTTCTGGTACGCGGCGGCCGACCTGGGCCACGCCACGTCGTTGCACAGGGTGGCGGCGCCGACCGCGGTGACGTTCTGCAGCACCGACTCGGGCGGCGAGGCGGGAGCGGGCGGCACGGTGCCCTTCTCGGCAGCGACCATCAGCTTCGCCATCTCGGGATAGCGGCCGGGGTTGTACAGACTGTCCAACAGGGTCTGCCGCAGCACGTTCCCGTTCAGCTCCTCGGGATTGGCGCCGGGCCAGGGAATCGGCTCGCGGTCCAGACGCGCCGCCAGCCGCAGGAACAGCGGCCGCACCTCCGCCGCCGTCCGGGCCACCCGGTCCGGGTTCCCGGGCGCCGACGCCCACGCGGCGAAGTGGGGGAACGTGTCCTCGACACCCCGCTCGTGCCCGGCGAGCCAGCCACGGGCGACCCGGGTGGGGTCCGGGTCGTCGTTGCTGTCCAGGACGAAACGGTCGGTGCGGTGCGGGAACATCTCGCCGTACACCGCGCCGAGGTACGTCCCGTACGACACCCCCCACGCCGAGATCCGCCGCTCGCCGAGCGCGGCCCGGATGCGGTCGAGGTCACGCGCGTTGGCCACCGTACTGATGTGCCGCATCAACTCCCCACCGTTACGCGCACAGGCATCCGCGGTCCGCCGCGCGGTGACCATGTTGTCGGTGACCGACCCGTCGGGCGCGGGCCACGGACGCAGCTTGGAGAGGGCGAGATCGGCACGCTCGAGCCCACAACTGACGGAGGTGGACGGAGCGAGCCCGCGCGGAGCGAACCCGATCAGGTCGTACGCGTCCCGCACCTCCTGCGGCAACTTCTGCCCCTTGCCCGACGGGTCGCCGAGACTGGACCCACCGGGCCCCCCGGGAATCAGCAGCAGAGCCCCCCGGCGCGCAGCGGGCTTCTCGCTGGGGATACGGGAGACCACGAGGTCGATCGTGCGCCCGCCGGGACGCGCGTAGTCCATCGGCACTTCGAGGGTGGCGCACTGTTGCCGGGGGGCGACCGGGCCGCCCGCGCAGTTCGTCCAGTGCAGGGAGGGGGCGGCGCCATGGCCCGACGGGGACGCCGACGCGGAGCCCGCGAGCGGCGCGGTGAGACCGAGAACGGTGACGGAGGCGGCGAGGATCTTCGCGATCTGCTTCATGCCCATGAGCCTCGTGGATCACACCGATGCGCCCCATCCGGGCAACACCCGCAATTCGGTGGGGGGTTACCCCCCCATCTGTCCTCGGGGTCGCCCTGCGCCCCCGAAGCTCTCCCCACGGGTGTGACATAGGGTGCGGCCCCATGCGCTTGTCGAGCATGTGGAAATGGAGAAAGCGGCCCAGAACCGAACGCCGGTACCCCGTCCCCCTCACTACGCACCAGTTGTGGATGGTGTCGCTGAGTGCGCCGGTGAGCCGGGACCGGAACGCCTCGAGGACGACGCTGTATCCGTTCACGCGCATCGATGACGACAGCGCGCGGCGCTGGCTGGCCGAGCAGTGGGAGATCACGTCGAGGGACGATCTGGCCCGCCGGCTCGACGGGCTGGCGCGCAGTGGGTACCGGGAGCGTGCCCACCGGCAGCTCGGTGTCTCGCCGCTCGCCTGGGACGCCGCCCTGTACGTCGACATCTCCCGGCGCGGCTTCGGCTGCGGCATGCTCACCGAGGCCGAGGCCTGGACCGCGTTGAAGAACATCGTGCCGGCGGTGGTGGGGACGTACGGCTCATGGCGGGAGTACGCCGATCACTACCTGCTCGGGCGGCAGGTGTGGCGGGAGGGGCTGGAGAGCATCTCCAACAGCAATCTGCCCGCTCCCCATTCCGCCGCCGACACCCATCTGCGCGCCCTGCTCGACCCCGCCCACCGGGCCAGCCCCTGGAACCTGGCCCCGTGGGACACCATCACCCACCCCGACCGGGCCCGCTGACTCCGGGCGTACGGGAGAATGGGGCCATGAGTCTGTTCCGCGACGACGGCATCGTGCTGCGCACCCAGAAGCTGGGTGAGGCGGACCGGATCATCACGCTGCTCACCCGCGGTCACGGTCGGGTACGCGCCGTGGCCCGAGGGGTGCGGCGCACCAAGTCGAAGTTCGGGGCCCGCCTCGAACCCTTCTCCCACGTCGACGTGCAGTTCTTCGCCCGGGGGAGCGAGCTGATCGGGCGCGGCCTGCCGCTGTGCACGCAGAGCGAGACCATCGCGCCGTACGGGGGCGGGATCGTCGCCGACTACGCGCGGTACACCGCCGGCACGGTCATGCTGGAGACCGCCGAGCGGTTCACCGACCACGAGGGCGAGCCCGCGGTGCAGCAGTATCTGCTGCTCGTCGGCGCCCTGCGCACCCTCGCCCGCGGTGAGCACGCGCCGCATCTCGTCCTCGACGCCTTCCTGCTGCGCTCCCTCGCCGTCAACGGGTACGCGCCCAGCTTCACCGACTGCGCGAAGTGCGGGATGCCCGGGCCCAACCGGTTCTTCTCCGTCGCGTCCGGCGGCTCCGTCTGCGTCGACTGCCGGGTGCCCGGCAGTGTCGTACCGTCGCCGCAGACCCTGGAACTCCTCGGCGCGCTGCTTACGGGAGACTGGGAGACCGCGGACGCGGCCGAGCCGCGGCACGTCCGGGAGGGCAGCGGGCTCGTGTCCGCCTACCTGCACTGGCATCTTGAGCGCGGGCTGCGCTCTCTTCGGTACGTGGAAAAGTCCTAGCAAGCAAGCACGAGGAGACGAGAAGCACCATGGTCGTACGCGGGATCCTGGGACGCCAGCGCCGCGAGTACCGGAAGCCGGAACCGCACCCGTCCGGCGCCCGCGCGCCGAAGCTCCCCGGCGAGCTGGTCCCCGAGCATGTGGCGATCGTCATGGACGGGAACGGGCGCTGGGCCAAGGAGCGCGGACTGCCGCGGACGGAGGGGCACAAGGTCGGCGCCGAGCGGGTGCTGGACGTGTTGCAGGGCGCGGTCGAGATCGGCGTGAGGAACATCTCGCTGTACGCCTTCTCCACCGAGAACTGGAAGCGCTCGCCCGACGAGGTCCGCTTCCTGATGAACTTCAACCGCGACTTCATCCGCAAGACCCGCGACCAGCTCGACGCGCTCGGCATCCGGGTGCGCTGGGTGGGCCGGATGCCCAAGCTGTGGAAGTCGGTCGCCAAGGAACTCCAGATCGCCCAGGAGCAGACCAAGGACAACGACCGCCTCACGCTGTACTTCTGCATGAACTACGGCGGCCGCGCGGAGATCGCCGACGCCGCGCAGGCGCTCGCGGAGGACGTGAAGGCGGGCCGCCTCGACCCCTCGAAGGTCAACGAGAAGACCCTCGCGAAGTACCTGTACTACCCCGACATGCCGGACGTGGACATGTTCCTGCGCCCGAGCGGTGAGCAGCGCACCTCCAACTACCTGCTCTGGCAGAGCGCGTACGCCGAGATGGTCTTCCAGGACGTGCTGTGGCCGGACTTCGACCGTCGCGACCTGTGGCGGGCGTGCGTGGAGTTCGCCTCCAGGGACCGCCGTTTCGGCGGGGCGATCCCGAATGAGGAACTCCTGGCCATGGAAGGAAAGACTCCAGACCAGCAGGCCACTTCATAGCAGCCGGGCCGCACCTGCCGCACGGCGACAGTTACGGTACGAAAGCCACGAAGGGCAACCGCTACCTCGTGCGAATGCTCTGCGACGAGAAGGGGACCGCCTTCAGGGCCGGATGCCGTCCGATCGCCAAGGGCAGTACGCTCTGTGACCTGGACGAACGGGAGCGTTGCTTCGGGCGGGAATAGGGCCGCGCGCGTGTGCGATTTAAGATCATGAGCGACTGCTCGATCTTAAACGGGGGTTCCGCTTGTTCGCTTTCGTGATTCCAGCACACAACGAAGAGGCCACGGTGGCCACGATCGTCGGTCAGGCCCTCGATGCCGCGCAGCCCGGCGACCGGGTCCTGGTCGTGGACAGCGGGTCGACCGACGACACGGCCCGGCGGGCTCGCGAGGCCGGTGCGGAGGTGCTCAGCGGCCCGCTCGGCAAGGGCGCGGCCATGCAACTGGCTGTGTCGGCGGTGGACAGCGAGTGGACGTGTTTCCTCGACGCCGACCTCGTCACGTCGGAACGGAACGTCGCCGCGGTGCTGCGCGAGGCCGCGGCCGGCGGCACGGCGGACCACGTGGTCGGTGACTACGAGTACGACCATCCCGGCACCATCCTGGCGTCCACGTTCACCATCTACGAGCCGCTCACCGCCCGGTTCTTCCCGGAGGTCGGCTTCCACGGGGCCAACGCCCTCACGGGCAACCGCGCCGTCCGCACCCGTCTCCTGCGTGCCGCCCCGCTGCCGCCGGACTTCGGTGTGGAGACCTTCCTCAACATCTCCGTCGCCCTGTCGGACGGGCGGGTGAACGTGTGTCACCTCGGGGTCGTCGGCAGCCGTTACCGCTTCCACGGGGGCTCGATGGCGACCGAGATAGGCACCAGGATCCTGGACATGGCCGAGGCCCACGGGCGTCTGGATCCGGCCGACCGGCCGGAGTGGGACCAGTGGCTCCAGGCAGGGGTGGCCGCCATCGCGCCGAACACGGCGGACCAGGGCCGCTCGGCCGTCCTGGCCCGGCTGTTCAGCACTGTCCGCAGGCCGATGCCGAGGAGCGGCGCGTCGGCACCGGCTCGGTTCACGAGCGGGTCGAGGGTCTGAGGGCGAGGCGGCCTCGCTGTGGTGACGACCGAGTGCCGGGTCCGCAGCGGCGGCCCCGGCCTCCGGCTCAGTTGGCGGCGCACTCCGCGCACGTGCCGAAGATCTCCACCGTGTGCGCCACGTTGACGTAGCCGTGTTCCACCGCGATCGCCTCGGCCCACTTCTCCACCGCGGGTCCCTCCACCTCGACGGCCTTGCCGCAGGTGCGGCAGACGAGGTGGTGGTGGTGTTCGCCGGTGGAGCAGCGGCGGTAGACGGACTCGCCGTCGGAGGTGCGCAGGACGTCGACCTCGCCGGCGTCGGCGAGGGTCTGCAGCGTGCGGTAGACCGTGGTCAGGCCGACGGAGTCGCCCTTGTGCTTGAGCATGTCGTGCAGTTCCTGCGCGCTGCGGAACTCGTCGACCTCGTCGAGGGCCGCCGCCACGGCGGCCCGCTGCCGGGTGGCGCGGCCCTTCACGGGCGGTCCTGCGGTCGTCACCGGTTGCCTCCTCACACGTCTGAACCTGCCGGGCCATTGTGCCAGCCCGGGCTGTGCGCGGTCAGACGCCGACCCCGTCGGCGGGCTCCCGGGTGGCCGGAATCGTGCACTCCGCGGGATCCCCTGCGGGGTGCGCGGCGGCCAGCGCGCGTGCCCTGCGCCTGGCCAGCGGCGCGGCGAGGGCCGTCATGAGGATGAACGCGGCGATGGTCAGCAGCACGATCGTCGCGCCGGGCGGCACGTCCTGGTAGTAGGACGTGACGGTGCCGCCGATCGTCACGGTCACGCCGATGGCCACGGCGATCGCGAAGGTCGCCGCAAAGCTGCGGGTGAGCTGCTGTGCCGCCGCCACGGGAACGACCATCAGGGCGGAGACGAGGAGCAGTCCGACCACGCGCATCGCGACCGTCACCGTCACCGCCGCCGTGACCGCCGTGAGCAGGTTCAGGGCCCGCACCGGCAGGCCCGTCACCCGCGCGAACTCCTCGTCCTGACTGACCGCGAACAGCTGGCGGCGCAGGCCGAGGGTGACCACGACCACGAAGGCCGCGAGCAGGCAGATGGCGGTCACGTCCTCCTCGGAGACCGTCGACAGGGAGCCGAAGAGGTACGACGTGAGATTGGCGTTGGAGCCCGTCGGCGCGAGGTTGATGAACATCACACCGCCGGCCATACCGCCGTAGAAGAGCATCGCGAGGGCGATGTCGCCGCGGGTGCGGCCGTACCAGCGGATCAGCTCCATCAACACCGCGCCGAGGATGGAGACGGCCGTGGCCATCCACACCGGGGACGCGGACAGCAGGAAGCCGAGGCCGACGCCCGTCATCGCGACATGGCCGATGCCGTCGCCCATCAGGGCCTGGCGGCGCTGGACGAGGTAGATGCCGACGGCGGGGGCCGTGATGCCCACCAGGACGGCGGCGAGCAGCGCCCGCTGCATGAAGGCGTAGTTCAGGAAGTCCATCAGCTCAGCAGTCCCGTGCGGATCGGTTCGGCGCCCGCCGGAGCGTGCGGGTGTACGTGGTCGTGGCCGGGCAGGGCATGCTGGCCGACGGCGCGCGGCGGCGGTCCGTCGTGCGTCACGCAGCCGTCGCGCAGGACGACGGCCCGGTCGATGAGGGGCTCCAGGGGGCCCAGTTCGTGCAGGACGAGCAGCACCGTGGTCCCCTGGGAGACCTGCTCCCGCAGGGTCGCCGCCAGCACCTCCTGGCTCGCCAGGTCCACGCCCGCCATCGGCTCGTCCATGATCAGCAGTTCGGGTTCGGCGGCGAGCGCGCGGGCGATCAGTACGCGCTGGTGCTGGCCGCCGGACAGCGCGTTCACCGAGTCCTTGGCCCGCTCCGCCATGCCGACCAGCTCAAGGGCGCGCCGTACGGCCGCGTGGTCGGCCTTGCGGAGCATGCCGAAACGGGCCCGGGACAGCCGCCCCGAGGCGACGATCTCCGTCACGGTCGCCGGTACGCCGCCCGCGGCCGTGGTGCGCTGCGGTACGTAACCCACACGCGCCCAGTCACGGAAAGCCCTGCGGGGCGTGCCGAACAGCTCGACCTCCCCGGCGCTGACCGGCACCTGTCCGATGACGGTGCGCACGGCCGTCGACTTGCCGGAGCCGTTCGCGCCGAGCAGCGCGACGACCTCACCGCGGTGCACGGTGAGGTCGATACCGCGCAGAACGGGACGCGAGCCCAGCTCGGCGCGGACACCGCGCAGTGACAAGATGGGCTCGGCCTTCGCGTCCATGACGCCCTCCGTAACGATCACTTGGTTCCCAGGGCCGTCCGCAGTGCCTTGAGGTTGGACTGCATGACCGAGAAGTAGTCCGTGCCGCGGGACTTCTTCGTGATGCCCTCGATCGGGTCGAGGACGTCCGTCTTCAGGTTGGCGTCCTTGGCGACGGTCTTCGCGGTCTTGTCGCTGACGAGCGTCTCGTAGAACACGGTGGTGACGCCGTCGGCCTTGGCCATCTTCTCAAGGTCCTTCACGCGCGCGGCGCTCGGCTCCGACTCGGGATCGAGGCCGCTGATGGCCTCCTCGGTCAGGCCGTAGCGCTCGGCGAGGTAGCCGAAGGCGGCGTGGGTGGTGATGAAGACCTTGGACTTGCTGTTCGCCAGGCCGTCCTTGAACTCGGTGTTCAGGTCGCCGAGCTTCTTCACCAGGGCCGCGGTGTTCTTCTCGTAGTCGGCCGCGTGGTCGGGGTCGGCCTTCTCGAAGGCCTTGCCGACGCCTTCGGCGACCTGGGAGTAGCGCACCGGGTCGAGCCAGATGTGCGGATCGAGGCCGGCCAGCTCGTCGTCCTCGTGGTCGTCGTGCTCGGCCGCGTGACCGCCGACCTCGTTGCCGTGCTTCTCCAGCGAGGTGAGGGAAGCCGCGTCGATCTTCGTCTTCACTCCGGACTGGGCGACGGCGTCGTCGACGGAGGGCTGGAGGTTCTTGAGGTACAGGACCGCGTCGGACTTCTCCAGGGCCACGGTCTGCTTGGCGCTGATCTCCAGGTCGTGCGGTTCCTGGCCGGGTTCGGTGAGACTGGTGACGTGGACGTGGTCGCCGCCGATCTGCTCGGCGAGGAAGGCCATCGGGTAGAACGACGCGACGACGTCGAACTTGTCCGTGTTGCCTGCGGCTGCGCTGTCGGCGGAGCAGGCCGAGAGGGTGGCGAGGCCGAGCGCGGTGGTCGCCGCGACCGCGGTCGCCGGTATGAGTCGTCGTACGTTCATGACAGTCATTTTCAACAAATATGGAAACGGTTGTCAACAACGTCCCGGGTAAGGGCGGAGTAAGGGATGGAACGTGCCCAAAGGGCACGGTGAGGGCGGCACCGATTTGGATGAGGGCCAGCCCCCGCCGGTACGCTGAAGCATTCGCTGGAAGCATCTCGCTTCGTCGCCCGTCGTCGTAATGAAGAGAGCACCGTGGCCGCCGACAAGATCGACACCATCGTCAGCCTGAGCAAGCGCCGTGGCTTTGTATTCCCCTGCAGTGAGATCTACGGCGGTCAGCGTGCCGCCTGGGACTACGGACCGCTGGGTGTCGAGCTCAAGGAGAACCTGAAGCGCCAGTGGTGGCGCTACATGGTGACGTCGCGCGAGGACGTGGTCGGTATCGACTCGTCCGTCATCCTGGCCCCCGAGGTCTGGGTCGCCTCCGGTCACGTCGCCACCTTCTCCGACCCGCTGACCGAGTGCACCTCCTGCCACAAGCGGTTCCGCGCGGACCACCTGGAGGAGGCCTACGAGGCCAAGCACAAGCGCCTGCCGGAGAACGGCCTCGCGGACCTCAACTGCCCGAACTGCGGCAACAAGGGCACCTTCACGGAGCCCAAGCAGTTCTCGGGGCTGCTGTCGACGCACCTCGGCCCGACGCAGGACTCCGGCTCCATCGCCTACCTGCGCCCCGAGACCGCCCAGGGCATCTTCACCAACTTCGGCCAGGTGCAGCTCACTTCGCGCCGCAAGCCGCCGTTCGGCATCGCCCAGATGGGCAAGTCCTTCCGCAACGAGATCACGCCCGGCAACTTCATCTTCCGCACCCGCGAGTTCGAGCAGATGGAGATGGAGTTCTTCGTCAAGCCGGGCGAGGACGAGAAGTGGCAGGAGTACTGGATGGAGCAGCGCTGGAACTGGTACACCGGCCTGGGCCTCCGTGAGGAGAACATGCGCTGGTACGAGCACCCGAAGGAGAAGCTCTCCCACTACTCCAAGCGCACCGCCGACATCGAGTACCGCTTCCAGTTCGGCGGCAACGAGTGGGGTGAGCTGGAGGGTGTCGCCAACCGCACCGACTACGACCTCACCGCGCACTCCAAGGCCTCCGGCCAGGACCTCTTCTACTTCGACCAGGAGGCCGGCGAGCGCTGGACGCCGTACGTCATCGAGCCTGCGGCCGGTGTCGGCCGCGCGATGCTGGCGTTCCTGCTGGACGCGTACGTCGAGGACGAGGCGCCGAACGCCAAGGGCAAGCTGGAGAAGCGGACGGTGCTGCGCCTCGACCACCGTCTGGCGCCGGTGAAGGTCGCGGTGCTGCCGCTGTCGCGGAACGCCGAGCTGTCCCCGAAGGCGAAGGGGCTCGCGCAGGCGCTGCGTCAGAACTGGAACATCGAGTTCGACGACGCCGGCGCGATCGGGCGTCGTTACCGTCGCCAGGACGAGATCGGTACGCCGTACTGCGTGACGGTCGACTTCGACACGCTCGAGGACAACGCGGTGACGGTGCGTGAGCGGGACTCCATGAAGCAGGAGCGCGTGTCGCTGGACCAGATCGAGGGGTACCTGGCCGGGCGGCTCGTCGGCTGCTAGTCGGTTTTCCGGGGGCGCGTCTGCCGGGCTCCGTCTTCTGCCGGCTGCGGGTTCGTTGTGGCTGGTCGCGCAGTTCCCCGCGCCCCTTGAGGGCGTCGGGGAACTCGGCGTTTCTACAGGTCCACGTCGGCGTACAGGGCCGCGTGGTCCGAGGCCTGGGTCGCCTTCGACGTCACCGTCGGGAAGGGCTTGAAGGTTCTCGGGGCCCATACGCCCCGGCGCTCCACCTCGACGTGCTCGACCAGGTCCCAGAGGGCCGGCGAGAACATCACGTAGTCGAGTTTGTCGTCCTCGCCCGTGCCGGGGCCGTGGGTGCCGGGGTCTCCCACGTAGGTGCGGTGGGTCATCGCGTCCTTCAGGCCCGCGTCCAGGAGGGTCTTCACCGGCGGGCTGGCCATGAAGTCGTTGAGGTCGCCGGCGACGACGACGTGGTCGGAGCGCTGGAGGGCGGCCTCGTAGAGCTGGCGGACGCGCTTGGCCTGGGCCGCGCGCAGGCCCGCGCCGCCGCCCCGCTTGCTCTTGAAGTGGTTGCCCAGGATGCACAGGGGCGTTCCGTTGACGGCGATCTCGAACTCGGGGCAGTCCCGGCTGAACAGGCGCCGGCCGCCCTGCCCGGGGTCGAACAGGTGTGACCGCACGGACGTGATGGGGTGGCGGCTGAGGATCCCGACGTCGATGCCACGGGGGTCGTTGCCGTCGATCAGCAGGTTGAAGGGGTACGGCTGGTGCCCCAGCGTCTCGCCGAGGACGTGCTCGTTGAAGCGCTCCAGAGTGAGGCGGTCCTCGACCTCCACCGTGAGCAGGATGTCGGCGTTCACCTCGGCGACCACGCGCGCGGTGTTCTGTACGGCCTGCCAGCTGAGGTCGCCGCGCACCAGCTCGGCCCAGCCCGGCCAGTCGCCCCGCCCCTTGGCCACGATCGTGATGGTCGGGTTGTCCACGGGCCCGCTCACCGTGAAGAGCTTGGCGCCCGTTCCCTTGAGCTCGTTGATGAAGAACGGCCGGGGGCTGTCCTCCTCCCCGTTGTGGACCTGGTGCTCCTCGATCAGCTCGGCGATCCGGTCCTTGTCCGCGGGCTCGTAGGTGTCCTTCTCGAGAAGGGCGACCAGTTCGTTGAAGTCCTCCAGGATGCTGTCGCGCTCGGTGTCGTCCTGGAGTGCGAAGACCTTGGGGCGGCGGAAGAGGTTCTCCGCGTTGAAGGTGCCGATCCGGATGGTCATGGCTCGCCTCCCACGGCGGCGCAGAGAGCCGTCGGGGCCGACGGGCAGGCGCCGCCGAGGTGACTGCACGCCGACATCTCTCATTGTCCTCGGGGCACGCGTCCAGGCGACCGGACGAATAACAAGTAACGACTGACAGATATTGAAATCTGTCAGTCATCGTGCGAGGCTGACGTCATGACATTGCGAACCCGTCCCCTCGGAACCACCGGACCCCAGGTCTCCGCTCTCGGCCTCGGCTGCATGGGCATGTCCGCTTTGTACGGCGACGCCGACCGGGCCGAGTCCGTCGCCACCGTCCACGCCGCCCTGGAGGCGGGCGTGACCCTCCTCGACACCGGCGACTTCTACGGCATGGGCCACAACGAGCTGCTTATCGGCGAGGCCCTGCGCACCGCCCCCGCCGCTCGCCGCGAACAGGCCCTGGTCAGCGTGAAGTTCGGCGCGCTGCGCGGCCCGGACGGCGCATGGTCCGGCTACGACGGCCGCCCGGCCGCCGTGAAGAACTTCGCCGCGTACTCGCTGCAGCGCCTCGGCGTGGACCACATCGACGTGTACCGCATCGCCCGGCTCGACCCCGCCGTACCGATCGAGGAGACGGTCGGCGCGATCGCGGAACTGATCGAGAAGGGATACGTCCGCCATGTCGGCCTGAGCGAGGTCGGCGCCGACACGATCCGCCGGGCCGCCGCCACCGCGCCGATCTCGGACCTCCAGATCGAGTACTCCCTCATCTCGCGCGGGATCGAGGAGTCGATCCTGCCGACCACCCGCGAACTGGGCATCGCCATCACCGCGTACGGCGTCCTCTCCCGCGGACTGATCTCCGGCCACTTCACCGCCGACCGGCAGCTCGGCGCGGGCGACTTCCGCGCCTTCTCGCCCCGCTTCCAGGGCGAGAACCTCCAGCACAACCTGAACCTGGTGGAGGCACTTCGGAAGATCGCCGAGCAGAAGGGCGTCAGCGTCGCGCAGATCGCCATCGCGTGGGTGCTCTCCCAGGGCGAGGACATCGTGCCGCTCATCGGCGCCCGGACGCGGGAGCGGCTGGCGGAGTCGCTGGGCGCGCTGGACGTCACCCTGGACGAGGCGGACCTCGCGGCCGTCGAGGAGGCCGTACCGGCGGACGCGGCTGCCGGGGAGCGCTACGCGCCTGCCGCGATGGCGCACCTCGACAGCGAGCGCTGACCTCTCCTCCCGGTACCGTCTCCTCATGGCACCGACCAGCGAGATCCTGACCGCCGAGCGCATCCTCGAAGCCACCGAGGAGGTGCTGCGCCGCTACGGTCCGGCCAAGGCCACCGTGGTGGACGTGGCCCGCGCGCTCGGCGTCAGTCACGGCAGCGTCTACCGGCACTTCCGGACGAAGGCCGCGCTGCGCGACGCGGTGACGAAGCGCTGGCTGGACCGTACGTCCGAGGCGCTGGCCGGCATCGCCGCCGACGAGGACCGCCCGCCGGAGGCCCGCCTGCGCGACTGGCTCGCCGCCCTCTTCGCCGCCAAGCGCCGCAAGGCGGGCGGCGACCCCGAGCTGTTCGCCACGTACACGGTGCTGACCGACGACAACGGCGGCACGGTCGCCGAACACCTCGCGGATCTCACCGGCCAGCTGGAACGGATCGTCCGCGCGGGCGTCGACTCCGGTGCCTTCGCCGCCCCCGACCCCGCGGCCACCGCCGCCGCCGTCTTCCACGCCACCGACCGCTTCCACGACCCGTGCCACGCCCGGGAGTGGGAACAGCCGGGCGTGGAGCGGGAGTTCGAGGCGGTCGTGGACCTGGTGGTACGGGGGCTGAGGCCCTAGGACCGTCCTCCCGCGGTGCATCGCCAGAACTCCCGCATCAGCGGTGTCGGCGTCGGATTCTCCATCGCGACCTGGGTCAGCAGGATCGTGACCGTTCCCGTGGCCGGGATGACGTGGGCGGTGGTGCCGGTGCCGCCGACCCAGCCGTACCGGCCGGGCACGTTCCACGGGTCCACGGCATCGACGTCGACCTGACCGCCGTAGCCCCAGCCCTGACCCTCCAGGAAGAGTTCCCCCGACTTCCGCTGCTCCGCGCTCAGGTGATTGCTCGTCATACGGCTCACCGAGGTGGGGGAGAGGAGTCGGCCGCCCCCGTCCAGCAGCAACCTGGCGAAGGCCAGCCAGTCGTCGACCGTCGAGACCAGGCCTCCGCCGCCCGAGGGGAACGCCGGGACCCGGCTCCACTGTCCGTCCGGGCGGTCCGCCACCTCCAACGACCCCGCTCCGTCCGGCCGATACGCGGTCGTGAACCGCCCCCGCTTCGCCTCCGGCACCTCGAACGCCGTGTCCTTCATGCCCAGCGGTTCGAACAACCGCTCCGCCAGGAAGTCGGGGAGCGCACTCCCCGAAGCCCGCGCGATCAGGACGCCCTGCAGGTCGGACGCCGTGTGGTACAGCCACGCCTCACCGGGCTGGTACAGCAGCGGCACCCGGGCGAGGTCCGCCAGCCAGCTGTCCGGGTCGGGATACTCCTGCGGGGCCCGTCCGTCCTTCTGCACCTCGAACAGGGCCTGGACCGCCGGGAGGGCGAAGTCCGAGGGGAAGCCCCACCCGGGCCGGGAGCTCAACAGGTCCTCGACGGTGATCGCACGGGCGGCCGGGACGACGTCGTCGACGGGACCGGACGGCGTACGGACCACGACCGGATCCGCGAGCTCCGGCAGCCACTCGGCCACCGGCGAGTCCAACGCCAGCCGCCCGTCGTCCACCAGCATCAGCAGCGCCGCCGCCGTGATCGGCTTCGTGATCGAGGCGATCCGGAAAAGGGACTCCCGGGTCATCGGGGCGGAGCCGTCGGCGTCGACCGAGCCGACGGCCACCACCTCCACCTCGTCGCCACGGGCCACCAGGCCCACCGCTCCCGGCACCGTGCCGTCGTCGACGTACCGTCGCAGGGTCTTGTGCAGAGCGCTCATGGGCCGGCCTTCCGGTGCGGTGCGTACGAGTCGTCACTCTCCCTGGCTACGACTCCTCACGCACCCGGAACTCATCGCTGCCGCGACCCCTCCGAGGGATCCACGGTCGCCTGGTGGGCCTCCGCCAGGTGTTCCTCGGCCTTCAGCCAGGGCAGGAACTGAGCCCCCTGGCGCCAGCCGCAGGTGTCGCATCTGACCGTGCGCTGTACGCCGGTGCGCTGTACCCGGACGACGTGCTCGCGGCCGTGCTGGTCCCAGCGGCTCACTGTGCTCGTGGTCTTCTGTGGCATGCGAGCAGTGTGGGGCAGGACCAACATCAACGGGGATTTCCGTACGATCAGTTGGCCAAGCCGTAGCTTTCGTGGGCGCCTGCCTCACCCCGTCGTACGGGGCAGCCGCAGGCTCAGCAGTCCGGTCAGGGCGATGCCCGCCAACTGCACCAGGAGCGTGGTGACCAGGGCGTCGCGCATGCCCAGGCCGGGGATCAGGGAGAGGAAGAGGGTGCCCAGGGTGGCCACGCCCAGCGTCAGCGCCGACTGCTGAGTGGTGATCATCACGCCACTGCCGACCCCGGCGCGGGCCGCCGGCACCTCGGACAGGACGATCCGCAGCACGACGGGAAGCTGGAGCGCCTGCCCGGCGCCGGCGACCGCCGCTCCGGGAAGCAGTTCGACGAGGCCCAGGTCCGGCCAGGACCGCCAGACGGCCCACGCCATCAGGGCCACGCCGACGCCCTGGAGCACGGCGCCCACGGGTACGACCCGTGTGCCGTACCGGGCGACCAGTCGCGGACCGGCGAGCGAGACGAAGAAGAACGCCACCGCCATCGGCGCGAGCGCCAGCCCCGCAGCGACCGGTCCGAGCCCCGCGCCCCGCTGCAGCGCCACCGCGATCACGAACATGAACCCGCTGAAGCCGATACCGAACGGCACGAGCAGCACCAGACCGCGCCGCAGCGACACCGCCGCGAAGAGGCTCGGCGGCACCAGGGGCGTACGGCCCCGCCGGTCCGCCCTGCGCTCCACCGCGTAGAAGCCCGCCGCCGCGAACGGGAACGCCGCCAGCGACAGCCACGTCCACAGCGGCCAGCCCGCCGCCCGGCCCTCGGTGAGCGGAGCGAGCAGCGTCAGCAGCGACACGGCGAGCAGCACGGTGCCGGGACCGTCCACCGGCTCCGGGTGCGAGGAGCGGGTCTCCGGCACGTACCGGGCGGCGAGCACCAGTCCGACCACGACGACGGGGACGTTGACGAGGAATACCGAGCGCCAGCCCGTACCGGCGAGATCGGCGGCGACCAGCACACCACCGAGGATCTGGCCCGCGACCATGGCGAGCCCGGCCGTGGCGCCGTACAGGCCCATCGCCCTGGCGCGGCGCGCCCCGGACGTGGTCGCCTGGATGGTGGCCAGCACCTGCGGCAGCATCGCCGCGGCCGACGCGCCCTGCGCGACGCGCGCCGCGACCAACGTCCACGCGTCGGGCGCGAGTCCGCACGCCAGCGAGGTCAGACCGAAGGCCGCCATTCCGCCCAGGAACATCCGGCGCCGGCCGAACAGGTCGCCGAGCCGGCCGCCGAGGACGAGCAACACGGCGTACGCGAGGCCGTACCCGGCGACGACCAGTTCGAGCACCGCCTCGCTCGCGGCGAGGTCCGCGCCGATGGTGGGCAGGGCGACGTTGACGATGAAGAAGTCGATGAGGGGGAGAGCGGCGGCGAGCAGTACGGTGAACAGGCCGAGGCCGCTGAGCGCGGGTGGCGCGGCGGGGGAGCCGACCGGGGATGAGGTCGAGGGAATCACGGGTGTGTCGGTTTGGATGTCGGTCACGAGGACGACCCTCCGCCCACCCCGAGCCTGGTACCAGAGTCTCCTTATCCTGGTAGAAGGAGTACCTGGCAACAGGGTCCGGATGGCGGCACGCTGGAGGGTATGACGACCATGGCCGAGCAGACGATCCCGCGCCGCTCGGAAGGCTCGGACCGCTCGGACGGCTCGGAGATACGGCGGCACGAGCTGGCCACCTTCCTGCGCAGCCGTCGCGAGCGCATCACCCCCGAGCAGGTGGGCCTGCCGCGCGGCCGCCGCCGACGTACCCCCGGCCTGCGCCGCGAGGAGGTCGCCCAGCTTTCCGCGGTCGGTGTCACCTGGTACACCTGGCTCGAACAGGCCCGGGACATCCAGGTCTCGGTCCAGGTCCTGGACGCCCTCGCCCGCACCCTCCGCCTCGACGCCGGTGAACGCGCCCACCTCTTCCAACTCGCGGGCTCCACCGACCCCACGCCCGCCGCCGAGTGCCCCAGCGTCACCCCGGCCCTCCGCCAGATGCTGTGCCAACTGGAGCCCATCCCGGCCTGCATCCAGAACAGCCGCTACGACATCCTCGCCTACAACCGCACGTACGCCCGCCTGTTGGGCGACCTCGACGCCGTACCCCCCGAGGACCGCAACTGCCTCGTCCTCATCCACACCAACCCCGACTGGCGCGCGGCGATCGTCCACCTCGACGAGGCCAGACGCCTCATGGCAGCGAAGTTCCGCGCCTCCATGGCGGGCCACCTGGGCGAGCCCGCCTGGAAGATGCTGGTCAACCGCCTGACAGCGGAATCCCCGGAGTTCCGCGAAAACTGGGACCGCTACGAGGTCGTGGCAGCCCGCAGCAAGACCAAGCAATTCCTCAACCCCCACGTCGGCCTCCTCACCCTCCACCACACCGACCTGTGGCTCAACCCGGACTTCGGGGCACGGGTGGTGACGTATGTGCCGGTGGACGAGGAGTCGAGGGAGAGGCTGGAGAGGCTGCAGGAGCTGGCGCTGAGCCGCGGGAATCAGCGCAGAAGTTGAGTGACGGTCCCTGTGCCGGCGGCGCGACCGTGGTGGCGGAAGGGAAAGGACTGGCCGTCCTCAAGAGCGACGGGCCGTTCGAGCGTGACTCTCACTGTGGCCATGTGGAGCGGATGCAGCGCGTCCCTTCCATGGGGCAGCGTCACGAGGCCTCTCCCTCCCCATGTGCGTAGGTAGAAGTAGAGGCCGTCACCGGTGTGCACTTCCGCGCCACCCTGTTCCTCCGAGAGCAGGGTGATCTCCGCAACGAAGCCGATGTGCGCGCTGATTGAGCCTGGTGCCGCGAGCACCTGCCCCCGCTCCACGCCCCCCGCCATCGCACCCGGCAGCACAAGTCCCACGTTCCTGCCCGCAGCCGCCTCGTCGAGGCGCAGCCCGTGCGCGTCGATGTCGGTCACGCGGGCGGTCGCGTCGCCACCGAGGCCGACAAACTCCACCTCATCGCCCTTGCGGACCCGTCCACGCTCGATCCAACCCGTCGCCATGACCAGCCTGCCCTGGTTCAGAGGGAAGACATCGTCGACCTGCATGAGGAACGGCTTCTCCCCGGCACGCATCAGCCCCCGCTCCCCCTTTTCGTGCGTATGTCTCGCCTGGCGGTAACCGTGGCGGCGATCGCCGTCGCTCCGGCCCTCTTGTGCGCCGCACCCGCCCTGGCCGCCGACCTCCACGTCGACCCCCGCGCTGCGGACAGCCGCCCGCAAGGCTCTCAGCGTCGGCAACCCCGAGGAATGCGCTGGTTCCTGGAGGTCGGCCAGTACCAGGTCTCCGGCTAGGGTTCGCGGATCTCGGCCGGTGAGGGTGGCGTGGTGACGGGGCCGTCGAGGAGCCGAAGCAGCACGGCGGCCTCCGCACGGAGTCGCTCGGCTCGGTCAGCGTGTGCGGAGGTGGTCAACTGCGCTGCGACCTCCAGGCGTTCGGTGGCCTCGGCGCGCACGATCTCCGCCACGCCTTGCTCGCTCAGCTCACGCCGCGCCGCCTCGGTGGCGCCGGCACCGACCGGCGACTGCTCGAGGGCCACGCCACGCAGCGCGGCTTCGTCCACGGGCACCGCCTCGGCGTTGTCCACCGCGGCGAGCGTTGCGCGCAGTGCGCTCACCGCGGCCTTGTCGCGGGCACGCATCGCTTCCGGCAGGGCCTGACGCATTCGAAGACGTAATGACATGACGGAGACCTTATGGTCGCATCCTTGGTCCCGCAAAGGCGAGCGACGAGGGCAGCGCCTGCGACGCGGCCTGCGGCGTCGGCCTGGATTGGCCAGCTAGAGACCTTTACTGACTTCGGCTCGTCAGGGTGAATCTTTGCGAAGTCCCTGAAGGGCCTGAAGCGGTGGCTGTATCCCGTGCTGTGTGAGGTATGCGGATGGGGGCGGACTGACCGCTGCGGGGCGGCAGCGCCGGGAAACGGTACGGATGCAGGCGGCCGAGCTGTTCGAGCAGAAGATCAAGCCGCCGGAGGTCGCAAGGCGCCTGCGGGTGAGCCTGAAATCGGCCTACCAGTGGCACCAGCTGTGGCGGGACGGTGGTCGTGAGGCTCTGGCTTCCCGTGGTCCGAGCGGGTCGCGATGCCGTCTGTCGCCGCGCTGCTTGGAGAAACTCGCCGGGTATCTCGAGCAGGGGCCGGCCGCGCACGGCTGGGTGGAGGACCAGGTGTGGACCGCGGCGAGGGTGGCCACGCTGATCGGCAGGAAGTTCCACGTCTCCTACAGCGTCTCGGGTGCCACGAGGCTGATGCACCGGCTCGGCTTCAGTCCGCAGGTCCCCGCGCGGCGGGTCGCCGAACGCGACGAGCAGGCCGTGACCGCGTGGAAGGAGGCGACCTGGGCCGAGGTAAAAGAGCCCGGGCGGCCTGCGGAGGTTACATCTGCTTCGAGGACGAAGCCGGGTTCACCCGACGGCCGCCCAAAGGACGCACCTGGGGCCGGCGCGGCCGCACCCCGGTCGTGACTGTCAGCGGCCGCCGCTCGGGGCGCCTGTCAGTGGCCGGGCTGATCGCGATGCGGCCAGGCTCCCGCACCCGGCTGTGCCACCGCCTGCGCACTCACCCCGCGGGCAAGGGCAAGCGCCGCAGCATGGGCGAGCGCGACTTCATCGCGCTGATCGACGGCGTCCACCACCTCGTCAAGGCACCGATCGTGCTGGTGTGGGACCGGCTGAACACTCACGTCTCCCACGCCATGCGTGAACTGATCGCCGAGCGTGAATGGCTGACGGTGTTCCTGTTGCCCGCGTACTCGCCCGACCTCAATCCCGTCGAGGGGGTATGGGCGCACGTCAAGCGCAGCCTGGCCAACCTCGCCGTAGTCGCCCTGAACCGACTCGAAGCCCTCGTACGCAACCGGCTCAAGCGCCTGCAGTACCGGCCCGACACCCTCGACGGCTTCATAGCCGGCACCGGCCTGGCCCTCGACGACCCAGAGTCACCCTGACGAGCCGAAGTCAGGTAACCTCGATCTTGCATGAGGGTCCGTCAGCTTGCTGACGGACCCTTTCGGCTTGTTCGGGGCGGAGTTCCGTCGAGGTCTCCAGGTCCTCGACTTACTTGGTCGTCTGGTCGTCGAAGATCTCCTGGGTGTACTGGCCCATGGTCTTGGCGTCGACGCCGTCGCATGCGTCGGGGCGCTTGCTTTGTGTGCCCTTGAGGTCCTTGACCTGCTTCTCCAAAGCGGCCTTGCAGGCGGCGAGGTCGGGCTTGTCGCTGCTGCTGCTGCTGCAGGCGGCTGTCGTAGCGGCGAGGGCGAGCAGGACGGCTGTGATGGCTGTACGGGTGCGCATGTTTCCTCCTGGGACTGTTTGGCACTGATGGGCGTTGTGCGGCAGGTGGGAGAGCCTGGTGAAGGTGCTGTGGCAGTTGTGAACAGCACGTTCGCGGTCTTTTCGACGGGGTCGTCACCGGGGTGTCGGGGCCGCGGTGAGGGCCGCGGAGGTGAGCGGGGGCGTCGAAACCTCACCCGCTCGCCTCCTTCGGCGG
>NZ_JBWKCC010000050.1:0-47998 GCF_056436655.1 Streptomyces sp. NPDC043427
GTGAAGTCGTCGAGGGTGCCGAGGTCGGGGTGGACGGCGTCGTGGCCGCCTTCGCCGGCGCCGATGGCCCAGGGCACGCCGACGTCGTCGGGGCCCGCGGAGAGGGTGTTGTTGGGGCCTTTGCGGAAGGTGTGGCCGATGGGGTGGATCGGGGGGAGGTAGACGACGTCGAAGCCCATGGCGGCGATGGCCGGAAGGCGTCGTGCGGCGGTGCGGAAGGTGCCGTGGGGGCGCTCGGGGGTGCCCTCGGAGCGGGGGAAGAACTCGTACCAGGCGCCGTACAGGGCCCGCTCCCGCTCCACCTGCAACGGCAGCGTCTCCGAGGCGGTCACCAACTCCCGCAACGGATAGCGCGCGAGAACTCTGTCCACCTTCGGCGTCAGCGCCGCCGCCAAACGGGTGGCGACGGGCAGGGAGTCGTCGCGCAGTACCGCCACAGCGGCCAGTACGGCGTCCCGGTCCTCGCCCTTCGGTACCCCGGCCGCGGCACGCTCGTACAGCTCACCGCCCTCCTCCAGGACGAGGCCGGTGTCGATGCCCGCCGGGATCTTGATGCGGGCGTGGTGCCGCCAGGTGCCGATCGGGTCGCTCCAGGCCTCCACGGTGTAGGTCCAGCGGCCGACGGTGTCCGGGGTGACGTCGGCGCCCCAGCGGTCGGTGCCGGGGGCGAGTTCACGCAGCGGGGTCCAGGGGCCGGGGCGTCCGTCCGGGTCCCGGAGGACCACGTTGGCGCCGACGGCGTCATGGCCCTCGCGGAAGACGGTGGCGGTGACCTGGAATGTCTCCCCCGCGACCGCCTTCGCAGGGCGCCGTCCGTATTCCACCGCCGGGCGCACGTCGCGTACCGGGATTCGGCCGATGGCCGGGTTCGAACTCATGGGTGTCACCTCCGCCGTACCTGAAAGCTCCGCCGTGCCTGAAAAGCTCCGCCGTACCTGAAAGCTCCGCCGTGCCTAAAGCTCTGCCGTGCCTAAAGCTCTGCCGTACTAAAGCCGGGCCTGTCGGCCCGGCTGGGGATCCTGCTCCGGAAGGGGGACTACCGCCCCGCCGGGGAACGTCGCTCCGACGGCGGGCCCCGCCTGTCGACGGCGGCGGCACGAGGCCGCTCGCTCTGCTCCCGGAGGTAGCGTTCGGCGGCGTCGGCGGCCTCCCGCGCACAGCGCTTTCCCATCAGGACGCAGAGGGTGTAGCCCGAGTCCTCGAAGGTGGCCCGCACCGTGAGGTCCGCGGGGGACGCGAGCATCACACGTTCCCACGCCCGGTACCGCCGCAGCTGCCGTGCGACTTCGGCCTTAGCGGGTAGCAGCATGGCGCCCTTCACCTTCCCGGGCTCTCGATGGGCACATGCCCGACGGTCGGGCCGGTGGCCGTGCATGCCTGAGGCACGGTCCGCTTCGGCGATCGAGGCTTTCACCCATGGTGCACGGACTACCACGCAACGTCCTGTTGGATCTTCAACTACCTCGGGTGGTGCTCCGCGTGATGCTCGTGTTGCACGAATGGACCAACAGCCTCACTGTGAGAGGTGACTCAGAAGCGATCAGAGCCCACGCTCCGTGTTCGGGGCTCGGCCCCGCGGGGGTCGAGAGGGAGCCCAGGCCTCGCCGGTGAGGAGCAAACGACGATGAAGACCGCAGTGCCCTGCTACTACCACCTCGACGTGGAAGTCAGCCCCGAACGGGTCGGACAGGTCGGCCGCATCCTGGCCGCCCACCTCCGTCTCTGGGACCTCGAGAACCTCGTCGAGCCCGTCTGCCGCGGCGCCGGACTGCTGCTGACCGCCATCGACGAGCACGCGACGGACAAGAACGCCTCGATCGAGCTGTGGTGGACCGGCCAGCACCTCATCACCGCCGTGGGGGAGGACAACCGTGACCTGCGCCCCGATCAGGACCTGCGCGGCTGCCTGGAGCACATCGCCGCGATGAGCGACGGCTGGGGCTGCTGCGCCACGGACACCGGCAGCAAGGTCATCTGGTTCTCGCAGCGTGCCCGCTCCGGCGAACGTGTCCCGCTGGTGCCGACGACACCCTCGCCGAACCTGCGCGAGGGCCTCGACGTGCCCCGCGAGGTACCCGTCGCCGCGCTGGCCGCGTCGGCGGACCGCGTCCTGGAGGGCGCCCGGTGACCCCGAGGCCGAACCGCCGAGCAGGGGTGCCCGCCTGGAGCGGGCACCCCTACCCCTTGGGCGCCGACCACGACGGCGAGGGCACCAACTTCGCGCTGTTCAGCGAGGTCGCCGAACGCGTCCAGCTGGTCCTCGTCGACGACGACGGCACCGAGCACCGCGTCCCGCTGACCGAGGCCGACGGCTTCGTCTGGCACGGCTATCTGCCGGGCGTCGGCCCGGGGCAGCGCTACGGCTACCGGGTGCACGGCCCGTGGGACCCGTCCGCCGGGCACCGCTGCAACCCGGCCAAGCTGCTCCTGGACCCGTACGCCCGGGCGGTGGACGGGCAGATCGACAACCACCGCTCGCTCTACGAGCGTTCGCCCGGCGGCCCGGACCCCGCCGACAGCGCCGGGCACACCCTGCTCGGCGTGGTGACCGACGCCGCCTTCGACTGGGGCGAGGACCGGCCGCCCCGGCGGTCCTACGCCGACACGGTGATCTACGAGGCCCACGTCCGGGGCCTCACCCTCACCCACCCCGACGTGCCGCCCGAACTCCGCGGCACCTACGCGGGCCTCGCCCACCCGGCCGTCGTCGAGCACCTCGTCTCCCTCGGGGTGACCGCCGTCGAGCTGATGCCGGTCCACCAGTTCGTGCAGGACGGCGTGCTGAAGGACCGGGGACTGTCCAACTACTGGGGCTACAACACCGTCGGCTTCTTCGCCCCGCACAACGCCTACGCCGCCCACGGCACCCGTGGTGAGCAGGTCACCGAGTTCAAGACGATGGTGAAGGCGCTGCACGCGGCCGGGCTCGAGGTGATCCTCGACGTGGTGTACAACCACACCGCCGAGGGCAACGAGAAGGGCCCCACGCTCTCCTTCCGCGGCATCGACAACGCCTCGTACTACCGCCTCGTCGACGGCGACTGGGCGCACTACTACGACACCACGGGCACCGGCAACAGCCTGCTGATGCGCCACCCCTACGTGCTGCAGCTGATCATGGACTCGCTGCGGTACTGGGTCACCGAGATGCACGTCGACGGGTTCCGCTTCGACCTCGCGGCCACCTTGGCCAGACAGTTCCACGAGGTGGACCGGCTGTCGGCCTTCTTCGATCTGATCCAGCAGGACCCGGTGATCAGCCGCGTCAAGCTCATCGCCGAGCCGTGGGACGTCGGTGAGGGCGGCTACCAGGTCGGCAACTTCCCGCCGCTGTGGTCGGAGTGGAACGGCAAGTACCGTGACGCCGTACGGGACTTCTGGCGGGCGGAGCAGCACACGCTGGGCGAGTTCGCCTCCCGGCTGACCGGCTCCTCCGACCTGTACGCCCACAGCAGGCGCCGCCCCCGTGCCAGCGTCAACTTCGTCACCGCGCACGACGGGTTCACCCTGCGCGACCTGGTCTCCTACAACGACAAGCACAACGAGGACAACGGCGAGGACAACCAGGACGGCGAGAGCGTCAACCGGTCCTGGAACTGCGGGGCCGAGGGGGAGACCGACGACGCGGAGGTGCTGGAGCTGCGCGCCCGGCAGCAGCGCAACTTCCTGGCCACGCTGCTGCTGTCGCAGGGCATCCCGATGCTGAGCCACGGCGACGAACTGGGCCGCACCCAGGGCGGCAACAACAACGCCTACTGCCAGGACAACGAGGTGTCCTGGATCGACTGGCGGCTCACGGGGGAGCAGCGCGACCTGGCCGACTTCACACGCTCCGTCATCGCCCTGCGCGCCGCCCACCCCGTCCTGCGCCGGCGTCGCTTCTTCCTCGGCGAGACGGTCACGCACGCCGGACAGCCGCTGCCCGACCTGGTGTGGCTGCGGCCGGACGCGCGCGAGATGACCGACCGGGACTGGCAGCGCTCCGACGCCCACTGCGTCGGCGTGTTCCTCAACGGCGACGCGATCGCCGAGCCCGACCACTACGGGCGGCCCGTCGTCGACGACTCGTTCCTGCTGCTGCTCAACAGCTCCTGGGAGCCGGTCGACTTCCGCCTGCCGGACGCCACCTATGGCGAACGCTGGACGACCCTGATCGACACCGTCGAGCCCCGGGGCACCCCCGACGAGACGGAACACAAGGCGTCCACCGCCCTCACCGTCGAGCCCCGCAGCCTCCTTCTGCTGTCCAGACCGTCCCTGCGCGGGGAGTGAGTGTGAGGGGGTGAGTGTGAGGGGGCGAGCCCCCGTACCAGCGCGAGGCGCCCCGGGCCGCGGCCCGGGGCGCCTGTCACCTGCTGTGGGAGAGCCGGCTCTGAGCCGGTCCGGCATCAGTGCACGCGGCGGGACGTCACCGTGAACTGGGCGCCGTCCTGGTCGCGCAGGACGGCCTCGTCGGCGGCCATGCGCAGGACGCTGCCGCCGTGCCGCTCGGCGGCGCGGGCGCAGGTGGCCACGTCCGACACGGCGAAGTGGACCTGCCAGTGCGGCCGAATGGTGGGGTCGGGTGCCGACCCCAGGGCGCCGGACTGGATGCGGGCGACGATGTCCCCCTGGCTGCGCAGGACGACCTCCTCACCCTCGTAGTGGACCTGGCAGCAGCCCGGCCGGTCCGACGCCCAGTCGAGGATCTCGCCGTAGAAGATCGCCGCGTCGAAGGCGTCCCGGGTGTGGAGGCGGATGAAGGTGGGGGCAGCGCGGCGCCAGCTCTCCCAGGCGCCCATCAGCTCGCCCTCCCAGATCCCGAAGGTCGCGCCGTCCCGGTCGGCCAGCAGCGCGGCCCGCCCCGGCGGCAGGGACAACGGCCCCACGGCCGCCGTACCACCACGCTCCCGCGCCCGGCTCACGGCCTCGTCGGCGTCCGGGACGGCGAAGTACGGCGTCCAGGCCACCGCCATCTGCCACATGGCGGCGACCGCCGCGATCCCGGCCACGGGTACGTCGTCCACCAGCGCGATCCGGAACCGGTCCCCCAGCCGGTTCCTGCGCCACTTCCAGCCGAGCACGGCCGAGTAGAAGTCCTGTGTGGCGTCCAGGTCGCGGCTGGTGAGGCTCACCCAGCAGGGCGCGCCGAAGACGGAGTGCGTGGAGATGACCTCGGCCGTGCCGGGGAAGGATTTCGTGTCGTGGTTCATGGCACTCGCGTCCTGCTCTCGTCGTTCGGCAGCCCCCGGTCTTCCTCCAGTGTCCAGCCAGAACCGCTCGGGGCGCCTGCTGAGTGGCCCGGTGGCACGATGGAGGGGTGACACGGGTACCCCCGGAGCCCGACGACGAAACGGGCCTGATCTTCCACCTCCAGGCCGAGGTGGACCAGCTCAAGGAGGCCATGGTCTCGCACGCCGTCGTGGACCAGGCGATCGGAATGATCGTGGCGCTGGGGCGGGTGACACCCGACGACGGCTGGGCGGTACTCAGGGACGTGTCCCAGCACACGAACATCAAACTCCGCAATGTCGCGGAACTGATCCTCATGTGGGGAAGCAATGGCGAGCTGCCCCCAAAGATCCGGGCCGAACTCGAGGACGCCCTCGATCGTCACGGTCCCACCCAGATTCCGGGCGCACCTCCGGTGGCCTAGGGTCTCTCGTTTGGATCATGCCGGGTTCGCGGGCCCCGGTCCCTGATCCGGCCTGATCCAAACGAGAGACCCCAGGCGCCGCTCAGCGCGTGGAGCCCGTCTCGGCGAGCACCTCCTTGCGCAGGCGGGCGAAGCAGCCGCTGAGCAGCCGTGAGACGTGCATCTGGGAGATGCCGAGCTGCTGGGCGATGCGACTTTGTGTCATGCCCTGGAAGAAGCGCAGGTAGAGGATGGTCCGTTCGCGTTCGGGGAGGGCCTCCAGGCAGGGCTTGAGGGCCTCACGGTCGACGACCGCGTCGAAACCCGGGTCCGGGCCGCCGATCGCGTCCTGCAGGGCGTAGCCGTCGGTGCCGGGCATCTCGGCCTCCAGCGACAGCGCGGTGAAGCACTCCAGCGCCTCCATCCCGATGCGCACCTCGGTCTCGGTCAGCTGCGCGTGCTCCGCGATCTCGGCGACCGTCGGGGCGCGCCCCGGGATCGTCTGTCCCAGCTCCTTGGTCGCGTGCCGGACGCGGTTACGCAGGTCCTGGACCCGGCGCGGCACGTGCAGCGTCCACATGTGGTCTCGGAAGTGCCGCTTGATCTCGCCGGTGATCGTCGGCACCGCGTACGCCTCGAAGGCGCGACCGCGGTCCGGGTCGTAGTGGTCGACGGCCTTGACCAGGCCGAGAGCCGCCACCTGGTAGAGGTCCTCCAGGCTCTCGCCGCGACCCCGGAAGCGGACGGCGATCCGCTCGGCCATCGGAAGCCAGACTTCGACGAGCTCGTCCCGCAGCGCCGTGCGCTCCGGGCCCTCGGGCAGCCCCGCGAGGCGGACGAAGGCGGCGGCCGTGTCCGGGGCGTCGTCGTGGGGGTGTTGGCGTGTGCTGCCGGCGGTACGCATCGTGCGCCCTCCCTGAAGCGGGTGCCTGTGGACGGACAACCGTGGGAAAGGGAGCGCCGGGCCGGGCGAAGTACGCCGCCGGAGACCGGGCGGGCCGATTCCCACGGGCGTGCCTCCTGTCCGAAGCACTTGAAGAGCCCTTGCCCAGATGGGGCGATTTCAAAACAAAACGGAAAAATCTATCCAGTCGGCAGTCGGCTGCCATGTTTGACTCCCGCTTGGTTCATTACCTCTGTTACAGAGGTAACTTCGAAGGCGTGGAACAGGAGACCTTCGCGGAAGAGCTGGCCGAAGCCCTGGTCGGCGTCCAGCGGCTGATCCGGCGCCGGCTGCGCGCCGGGCTCACCGTGCCGCGCCTGCGCGGCGCCGAGGTGGAGCTGCTGCGCCTCGTCGCGACCCGGCCCGGCATCGGTGTCTCGGAGGCCGCGAGGGAGCTCCATCTGGCGGGAAACTCCGTGTCGACGCTGGTCAACCAGCTGGTCAAGGAGGGGTACCTGGTCCGCGAGACGGACCCGGCCGACCGGCGCGCCGCCCGCCTGCTGCTCACCGAGGCCGCCGAGGCCCGGCTGAGCGCCTGGCAGCAGCGCCGCGCCGCCCTCGTCGGCCGCCATCTGGCCCGTCTCGGCGAGACGGACCGCGATGCGCTGCGCGCGGCGCTCCCGGCGCTGCGCGAGCTCGCCGTCACCCTGCACGAGGAGGCCGAGGAGTCATGACGAGCGACACCGCCACCGAGGCGGTCACCTGCACCCGGCTCGCCTACGCCTTCGGCGGCACGAAGGCGGTCGACGGGCTCGACCTGACCGTCCGGGAGGGCGAGGTCTTCGGGCTGCTCGGCCCCAACGGCGCCGGGAAGACCACGGCGATCCGCTGCATCACCACGCTCCTGCCGGTCCCGTCCGGCATGGTCGGCGTCATCGGCCACGACGCGGCCCGCGAACGGATGGCGGTACGGCGCCTGCTGGGCTACGTCCCGCAGCAGCTGTCCGCCGACGCGGGCCTCACCGGCCGGGAGAACGTCGACCTGTTCGCCCGCGTCTTCGACGTGCCCCGCCGCGAACGCGCCGCACGCGTCGGCCAGGCCCTGACCGCGGTCGACCTCGCCGACGCCGCCGACCGGCTCGCCGGCACCTACTCCGGCGGCATGGTCCGACGCCTCGAACTGGCCCAGGCGCTGGTCAGCGCGCCCCGCCTGCTGATCCTCGACGAACCCACGATCGGCCTCGACCCGATCGCCCGGACGAGCGTCTGGGAGCACATCGAGGCCGTGCGCGCGGCCACCGGAATGACCGTCCTGGTCACCACGCACTACATGGACGAGGCCGACCAGTACTGCGACCGGGTCGGACTGATGCACCGCGGCCGCATCCGCGCCCTCGGCACCCCGGCCGAACTGCGGCGCGGCCTCGGGGAACGCCGGTGCGCCGAGGGCACGGCGGAAGCCGGTCCGCTCCCGACGCTGCCCACGCTGGAGGACGTCTTCCGGGACGTCGCCGGCAGCGGCCTCGACGACGAGTCAGGAGACTTCCGCGATGTCCGAAGCACCCGCCGCACCGCGCACCGCGTCGGCTGACCGCGCCCGCCAGGAGGGCATCGGCCTTCTCGTCCGGCCGCCCGAGCCCCGCGCGGGCTGGCGACTGGTGCCCACCCGGGTGGCGGCGATGTGCGCCGTCGAACTCCAGAAACTGCGCCACGACCGCACCGAGCTCTACACCCGTGCCGTCCAGCCCGCCCTGTGGTTGCTGATCTTCGGTCAGACCTTCAGCCGGATCAAGGCGATCCCCACCGGTGGCCTCCCGTACACCGACTACCTGGCGCCCGGCATCATCGCCCAGTCCGCGATGTTCATCGCCATCTTCTACGGCATCCAGATCATCTGGGAGCGCGACGCCGGAGTGCTCAACAAGCTCCTCGTCACCCCGACCCCGCGCTCGGCGCTGATCACCGGCAAGGCGTTCGCGGCCGGAGTGAAGTCGCTGGTCCAGGCGGTCGTCGTGATCGTGATCGCCGCCCTGCTCGGGGTGGCGCTCACCTGGAACCCGCTCAAGCTGCTCGGCGTCGCCGCGGTCGTCGTCCTCGGCTCGGCCTTCTTCTCCTGCCTGTCGATGACCATCGCGGGCATCGTGCTGAGCCGCGACCGCCTGATGGGCATCGGGCAGGCGATCACCATGCCGTTGTTCTTCGGCTCCAACGCCCTCTACCCGGTGTCGGTCATGCCGGGCTGGCTCCAGGCGATCAGCGCCGTCAACCCGCTCAGCCACCAGGTGGACGCCCTGCGCGGTCTCCTCCTCGGCACGCCCGCCCACCTTGCGGCCGACTTCGCGGTGCTCGCCGTGGCCGCCGCGCTCGGCATCGCCGCCGCTTCCGCGCTCCTGGGTCGGCTCGCCCGCTGATCTTGGCCGAGAACGTGATGTGCGGCACGCTCGGAAAAGCGGTCGCGCGACCCGGATCGGGATTGTTCCTGCGCACGGCTTGATCACCGATCAAAAAGGGTGAAGTCCCTGGCCACAGCGCATTCTGCTCATTTGACAGTGCGCTCAGCACACGGATAGGAAGCAGCCCGAAAGAAGTCGAGAGGTGGACTGTGTACGAGCCGAACGTGGTCGGGGACTGGCACGAGTACGACGAGCATGCCGGTCTGCGGGTCCGCGTCCACTGCCTGGAGCCGGCCGAGCCGCCCCGCGGACGGGACGACGCGGCCGAGGGCATGACGTACTTCCGGTTGCGCGTGACCGTCGAGAACCGCGGCGGCCGCCACTACGGGATCCACCTGGAGGACGGTCAGATCGACGTGCGGATCGGCCCCGACGGTGAGAGCGCCTTCCTCGACTGGCGCAACTCGCAGTTCATCGAGGGCTTCGACGTCTACCCGCTGCGCCGGGCCACCGCCGTGCTGTACGCGGCCGGCCCCGAGGCGTCGCTGAGCCAGGTGGACGTCCAGGTCCAGCTGCGGGTCGAGGAGGAGTGGACCGACCGCCGCCTGTGGACCGGAGGCCTCGGTCTGACCGAGGGCGCCACCGGCACCCCCACCGCCACAGGCCGCGAGAGTCTGGCCCGCCAGGTCAGCAACTTCCTCCGCGACCAGGCGGAGGAGGGCACGGCCTGACGCGGGGCCGCCACCGGCACCGCCCGGCGCGGTCCCGTCTCCTCGTCGTCAGTGGGGGATGCCGTCGATGAGCTCGCGGGCGCCCTGGCGCAGCAGGGCCACGGCGACCGAGGTGCCGAGGGTGGCCGGGTCGAGGGGGCCCGCCCACTCGTGGGCGTTGAGGCGGGTCTTGCCGTCCGGGGTGAACACACACGCCCGCAGGGACAGCTCCCCGCTGCGGTCCACCTGCGCGAACCCGGCGATCGGACTGTTGCAGTGTCCCTGCAGCACGTGCAGAAGCATGCGCTCCGCGGTCGCCTCCCGGTGGGTGGCCGGATCACCGAGCCCGCTGACCGCGTCGATGACGTCGGTGTCGTCCTCGCGGCACTGAAGGGCGAGAATGCCCGCGCCGATCGGCGGCATCATCGTCTCCGGGGACAGCACCTCGCTGATCACGTCACGCCGGTCGATGCGCTCCAGGCCGGAGACCGCGAGCAGCAGCGCGTCCGCCTCGCCGGCCGCCAGCTTCTCCAGCCGCCGGTTGGCGTTGCCCCGGAACGGCACGCACTCCAACTCCGGGTGGGTGGCGGCCAGCTGGGCCCTGCGCCGCACCGACGAGGTGCCGATCCGCGTCCCCGCCGGGAGTTCGTCGAGCGTGAGCCCGCCCGGATGGACGAGCGCGTCCCGGATGTCGTCGCGCTTCAGGAACGCGGCGAACACCGTGCCCGCGGGGAGCGGCCGGTCCGCCGGCACGTCCTTGACGCAGTGCACCGCCAGATCGGCCTCCCCGGCCAGCAGCGCCGCGTCGACCTCCTTGGTGAAGGCACCCTTGCCCTCGACCTTCGACAGGTCCCCCATCCACTTGTCGCCGGTGGTCCTCACCGGTACGACCTCGGTGCGGATGCCGGGATGCAGGGCGGTCAACTCGGCGCGGACACGCTCCACTTGGGCGAGAGCCATGGGGGAGTCGCGGGAGACGATGCGGATCAGTTCCGGGACGGACATGCGGGACACGATAGACCCTCGGGCCGGGGGCGCGTGCCGCACTCCGCCACGGTCAAGGGGCCACGGGGCAGATTTCGTACGTCCACGGTGGGCGCGCCGGCGGCTTCAGGACAGCGGCGCGCTGAGCTCGACCGCGCGCAGGGCGGCGGCGAGGGCCGGTTCGTCGCCGACGTCGAGGGCCGTGTCGGTGAGCTTGATGACATGTTCGTCGCCATGGGCGAGGGCCCGTTCGAGGACCTCCTCGGGGGTACGCAGGGCGGGCGGCACGTAGGGCACCGGTTCGGCGGGGGCGTACATCGCGGTGACCGCCGCGGACGCCGTCCACTCCGCGCGCAGGCTCGGCGCCCACAGCTCGCGGGGGAGTGAACCGAGCGTGCGCAGCACGGCGTTGGGGGCCGTCGCCGCGTGCACGACCATCGTCTCCTCGCCGTGGCCGTGGGTGGCGTACCGGTGCGTCGCGGCGCGGACGAGTTCGGTGAGCCGTTCCCGCGCGGTGCCGGGGTCGGTCACGTCGTCCGCCCAGACGGGCAGCGCGCGTACCACCGCCAGCCGGTCGGGGAAGGCCTCGCTCGGCGTGTGCACGGCGGGGACGGCGTCGAGGGAGGCCGCGGCGGTCGGTGCGCCGGGCAGCGCGGTGATGCCGGCGACCGTGTGGTGCCGGGCCGCCCAGTAGCCCAGACCGTGGGCGAGTTCGCTGAGACGGGGCGCGCTCTCGTCCGCTTCGAGGGCGCGTACGGCGTGGCCGACCCGGATGACGGGATGCGTGGAGCCGCCGTACAGGCCGGGCAGCAGGCGCGGCCACCACTCGGCGAGGACGGCGCGCCACGGGCGGTCGGCCACGGCCCGGGAGAAGTGGTCGATCCAGTCGGCGACCCGGCGCGGATCGCCCAGTGCCGCACGCCAGTTGTCGTCCGTGACGGGGGCGACGGGGGAGGGGAAGTCCTCCAGCGTGCGCTGGTAGAGGTCCAGCCAGCGGTGCACCGCGTCGGCGTGGCCGTGGGCGGCGAGCGCCTCGACCACCATGGGGGCGTGGTTGGTGAGCCGGCCGACGCGCTCCGGTCCCGCGCTGTGCAGTCGTTCCAGGGCCTCTTCGAGCCGTCCGCTCGTGTCGCTGATCTCCATGGGCGGGACGCTATGCCGTGACGGGGGGCCGGGATCGGGCGCGGGACGGAACCCGAGGGCGGCTCGGGTCGTACGTCCCTGGCCCGATCCCGGTCCGAGACTCAGGCGTTGGGGTCGAACGCGATGCCGGACGGCTTCGCCGAGGCCAGGTGCGCGGCGAAGTTGGCGTCCTTCAGGCCGAAGTTGGCGCTGCCGAAGTCGTAGGCGCTCAACTTGTCGCGCAGCCCGGCCGGGTAGCCGTTCCAGCCGACCAGCGGCGGGTACTGCCAGGTGCCCTTGTGGTTCTCCGGCGGCTCGTCGTTCGAGCCGGCCAGCCGGAAGCAGTGCGTGCTGATGCCGTCCTTGTGGTACACGACCTTCGGGTGGGTGCCGTCGAAGCGGACCGACGAGGCCGCACTCACGGTGAACGAACCGTGGTTGGAGGTCGACACGTACTTGACCTGGTTGTCCTGCACCCACACCACGACGTGCTCCCAGTCGTTGCGGTGCCCGCCGATGCTGCTGCCCGCGACGGCCTGGTCCTTCTCGAAGTACAGGCCGTACATGACGGCGCACCAGCCGTTGTTGCACTTGGAGCGCGAGTAGCCGTTGGTGTTGTCGAGGTCCGAGGCGTCACGGCAGTCGCCGCTGAGCGAACCGGTCGGCTTCAGGCCGCCGTTGACGGCGCCGTCGGGGCCTATCGCGGGGGTCGGGTAGCAGCCGTCCGTGTCGTAGTCGTAGGCGGGCTGGTACGTCTTCTCCAGTCCGTCGGCGTTGGCGGGCAGCGCCTTGGGCGGGGCGGCGAAGGCGGCGGTGGGGAAGGCGACGACGAGGGCGGCGGCACCGGCCAGTCCGGTGAGCCATCTCCTGCGGTGTGCCTTGCGGGTGGGTGACGACACTGCGTCCTCCTCTGATCCGGGCGCAGCCCAACGGCTGTGGGGGAAAAGGAGGTTCAGCTTCCCGGTTTTCCCCTTCCGCGCCAAGAGGTCGCAGGCGTATCCACAGTGAAGCGCGAGCCAATACTCGGATCATGACGGAGCTTCAGACGGCATCGTCCGGAATGTCGGCCGCCGCTTCCTCGGGTGTCAGGTCCGGGCGCAGCCGCAGCCACGACGGCTGACGCAGCATCCCGGCCCGGGTACGGGTGCTGTAGCGGACCTCGCCGACCAGCCGGGGCACCACCCAGCGCGCGCCCGGCACCCTCGGCACCGGGTCGAAGGGGCACACCTCGCTCGCGGCAGCCGCCAGCAGCTCGGCGAGCAGGGCGCGTTCGGCCTCGCTCCAGCCGGTGCCCACCCCGCCCACGTAGCGCAGGCGGCCCGCCGCCCGCTGTCCGACCAGCAGGGCGCCGGGCAGACCCGACAGCCGCCCCTTGCCGGGCAGCCAGCCCCCGACGATCACGTCCTCGCTGCGCATGTTGCGGATCTTGATCCAGGCACGGGAGCGCACCCCCGGTTCGTACGCCGAGTCGAGCCGCTTGCAGACCAGACCCTCCAGACCGTGCTCGAGGGTGGCCGCCAGGGCCTGGTGGCCGTGACCCACGATCGCCGCCGGCGTCGACCAGAACGGTCCCGCCAGGCCGAGCTCCTCCAGCCGCGCCCGCCGCCGTACGTAGGGCCACCGCAGCAGGGAGTCCCGCCCCAGGTGCAGCACGTCGAACAGCACGAGGTGCACCGGGACCTTCGCGGCCTGGCGGGCGGCGCGACCGGGGGCATGGGCCAGGCCCATCCGGGACTGGAGCAACTGGAAGTTCGCGCGGCCCTCCGCGTCGAGCGCCAGGATCTCACCGTCCAGCACGGCGGGTGTCGTGCCGAGGGCGCCGCCCAGTGCAGCGAGTTCCGGGTAGGCGGCGGTGATGTCCTCCCCGGAGCGGGCCCGCAGCACGACACTCCCGTCCCCGGCGAGATAGACCACCACCCGCTGACCGTCCTGCTTGGTCTCGTACGCCCAGCGCGCGTCCTGTGCGGCGGGCGGCAGAGTGCCGGGCGTGGCGAGCATGGGCGCGATCAGTGGCAGCGGTACGGGTGACGTCACGGGTGAACATGTCGACACACCCGGGCACCGCCACGCGCCCCGTACGGCGTTTTCCCCTGAACGGACTCAGGGACCCACGGGCGACGGTGGCCGCGCCGGGCCCGACTGGTGGGCGACGACGACCAGTTGCGCCCAGGCGCCCGTTACTTCGATGGTCGCCACACGCACGGCAGCTCCACCGTGACCACCGTCGGGCCGCCCCTCGGGCGGGAGACCCGGACGGTGCCGTCGAGCGCCGTGACCCGGCGCCGCATGCCGAGCAATCCGGAGCCGACGGCCTCGTCGGCACCGCCCCGGCCCTCGTCGCGCACGCGGGGCCAGCCGTTCGCGCAGGGTGCCGGTGATCGGCCGGTACGCCTCGGGAATCTCCCGGCCCGTCCACGCCGCCGCCAGCCTCCGCTTCGCCCCGGCGATCCGCCGCACCAGCAACCACGGTCTCGCGCAGCAGCCGGCAGCCCATCACCGCTGCTGTGCCGACGGCGGTGATCAGCAGGACGGTGATGAAGAGGTACGACCCGAAGGCCATCGCCGGAGAGCCCGAAGGCCATCGCCGCGGAGAGGACGAGCCGGCCCGGGGCCCGGGCCGGCTGCCACAGGGGCGGTCGCATGGTGACGTCGTTCCTGTCGACGCGGTGCTCGACACGGTGGGTGTGACGCGGTCTGTGCGGGGAGGTGGTGCGGAGCCGGACCGCCGTGCCGCCCGCGTAGGCTTCCGTACCGGAAAACCGCGGTGTCGGCGGTGGGCCCGGGCGGTTCGAGGGACTGGTCGCCCCGGGGTGGTGCGCAGTCCCGGTACGGTGGTGATCATGGCGGGCAGGGCGGTACGGGCGGAGCAGGCGGGGGCGACCCGGGAGCTGATCCTGACCGCGGCCGAGCGGCTGTTCGCCGAGCGCGGTGTGTACGCCGTCTCCAACCGCCAGGTCAGCGAGGCGGCCGGGCAGGGCAACAATGCCGCCGTCGGCTACCACTTCGGCACCAAGACGGACCTTGTCCGAGCGATCCTCCGCAAGCACGCCACACGCATCGAGGAGAGCCGCGCCCGGCTGGTGGCCGGCCTCGACGACTCCGCGGACCTGCACGACTGGGTGTCGTGCCTGGTGCGCCCGGTCACCGAGCACCTGGCGGCGCTGGGGTCGCCCACCTGGTACGCCCGCTTCTGCGCCCAGGTGATGACCGACCCCGCTCTGTACCCGATCATGGTCGAGGAGTCCCTCACGTCGCCGTCGATGCGGCTGGTGGTCGACGGCCTCGACCGCTGTCTCAGCGACCTGCCCGCCGAGGTCCGCGCCGAACGCGGCGACATGGCACGCCATCTGATCCTGCACACCGCCGCCGAACGCGAGCGCGCCCTCGCCGAGGGCACGCCCACGCCCCGCGCCACCTGGCACGACGCCGCCACCGGCTTGATCGACGCCATCGCCGGCCTGTGGCTGGCGCCCTCTTCGCGCACCCGGTAGCCGAGGCGCGCCGCAGGCGAGGCGCGGCGGTCCGGGCCGATGTGCCGGGCGCCGCCGTCCGAGCCGCGCTGTGGCCGCCGCTGTGCAGGGAGCCGCCCGTGCCGCCGTGCGTCGGACGGGGGCGGCGTGCCTGACCCCGCCGCCCCATCTCGGTTGCGTCGCACGTGACTTGGGACCGTCGGGACCCGGTGGCCGATCCCTCGCTACCGTCGCGTAATATCGCGCGGCAGGTCGTCAGAGGAGGAACCGTGCCGCGGTCAGAACGTTCATCCCTGCTGCTCGCGGGCCTGTTGGCCACCGCGGGTGTCGCTCACTTCGCCACCCCACGTTCGTTCGACGCGACCGTGCCGCGGGCGCTCCCCGGCTCGCCCCGGACCTGGACGTACGCCAGTGGCGTCGCCGAGCTGGCGCTCGCCGCGGGGGTGGCGCTGCCGCGGACGCGGCGGGTCGCGGGCCTGGCCACGGCGGCGTTCTTCGTCGCTGTGTTCCCCGCGAATGTGAAATTGGCCGTGGACCGGCGCCACCGCCCCACGCCGCAGAAGGCCGCCGCGTTCGGCCGGCTGCCCCTCCAGCTGCCGCTGGTGCTGTGGGCGCGCAGCGTCGCGAAGAGCGCGGAGGGCCGGTCATGACGGAACGTGTGGAGGTCGGCGACCGGATCGAGGACTTCTCGCTGCCGGACGAGACCGGAACCGAGCGCAGCCTGTCGGAACTGCTGGCCGAGGGCCCGGTGGTCCTCTTCTTCTACCCCGCCGCCCTCACCCCCGGCTGCACCGCCGAAGCCTGCCACTTCCGTGACCTCGCCGCCGAGTTCGCCGCCGTCGGTGCCCGGCCTGTCGGCATCAGCGGGGACTCCGTCGACCGCCAGCAGGAGTTCGCCGGACGCCACACGCTCGGCATGCCGCTGCTCTCCGACGCCGACGGGAAGATCCGGGAGCTGTTCGGCGTGAAGCGCGGCTTCTCGCTGGCACCCACCAAACGGGTCACCTTCGTCATCGCCCCGGACCGGACCGTCCTGGAGATCGTCCGCAGCGAACTGCGCATGAACACCCACGCCGACCGCGCCCTCGCAGCCCTGCGCGCCTACGGCGCCTGAGGCGTGTCGAAGTCGATCTCCGCCGCGGTTGATGCTCCGCCGCATCGGGACCATTCTGGACACTATGGAGCATGTCGCCGCTGCGGCGATCATCGACGCCCACGGCAGGGTGACGGGGTGGAGCGAAGGTGCCCGCGTGCTCACGGGCTACCCGGCCGAGGAGGCGGTGGGTCGCCCGTCGGCCGATCTGCTCGCCGAGGAGGTGTCGCCGCAGACGCTCGCCGCACGGTCCGGCTTCGTCACGCTGCGCCACCGTGGCGGGCGCCCCGTCCCGGTCAGCCTGACGGCCTGCCCGGTGCTCGGCCCGGACGGCGAGGCCACCGGCTTCGCCATCACCACCGAACGGGCCCGGGACCCGGAGGCCACCCTGGCGGGACAGGCTTTCGAGCAGGCGTCCATGTCGATGTCGGTCTTCGACACCCAGCAGCGCTATCTCCGCCTCAACTACGCCGCCTGCCGGGTGATGGGCGTCCCGGAGGAGGCCCTGCTGGGCCGACGCTTCCCGGAGACCGTGGAAGACGCCGTGCACAGCCGCGGCTTCCACAACAACCTGCGCCAGGTCATCGAGACGGGCAGGCCGGTCCGCTACGAGAGCTTCACCGGCGCGCCCGCCCTCAACCGTGAGCACGCCTGGAGCACCGAGATGTGGCCCGTGCGGAACCCCGAGGGCGAGGTCACCGGGGTCGCCCTGGCGGCGTTCGACAGCAGCGAGCAGTACTGGGCCCGCCAGCGCCTCGCCCTGCTCAACGAGGCGGCGGCCGCCATCGGCACCACCCTGGACGTCGTCCGCACGGCCGAGGAACTGATCGAACTCCTCGTGCCCCGGTACGCCGACTTCAGCAGCGTCGACCTGCTCGAGTGGGTCCTCGGCGCCGACGAACCACCGCCGGTCCCCGAGGGCGAGATCCTCATGCGCCGCGTCGCCCACGGCTCCGTCACCGAGGGCACCCCCGAGGCGGCCGTGCACCTGGGCGAGACGGACATCTACCCCTCGTTCTCCCCGCCCGCCCGGGCCCTGAGCTCGGGCCGGGCGGTGCTCAGCCAGGCGGGCGATCCCGACTTCATGCGGTGGGTCGACGAGCGCAACACCCGCGCCCCCGCGGGCCGCCGCTACCGCCGGGGCGTCCACTCGATGCTCGCCGTGCCGCTGCGGGCCCGCGGCACCACCCTGGGCGTCGTCGTGGGCATCCGCATCGGTGCCGTGGACGACTACGGACCCGACGACGCCATCCTGGCCGAGGAACTCGCCAGCCGGGCCGCCGTCTGCATCGACAACGCCCGCCGCTTCGCCCGCGAGCGCACCACCGCGCTGGCCCTGCAGCACAGCCTGCTGCCGCGCGGCCTGCCCGGACAGGCCGCGGTCGAGGTCGCCCACCGCTATCTGCCCAGCGGATCCCTCGCGGGCATAGGCGGCGACTGGTTCGACGTCATCCCGCTCTCCGGCAGCCGCGTCGCCCTCGTCGTCGGTGACGTCGTCGGCCACGGCATCCCGTCCTCGGCGACGATGGGCCGGCTCTGCATGGCTGTCCGCACCCTCGCCGACGTCGACCTGCCGCCGGACGAACTCCTCACCCACCTGGACGACCTCGTCACCCATCTGGCCGCATACGACGGCGGCGAGGACGTCGCGGAACTCGGCGCCACCTGCCTGTACGCCGTCTACGACCCCGTCGCCCGCCGCCTCACCCTCGCCGCGGCGGGCCACCCGGCCCCGGCCGTCGTCCTGCCCGACGGCACCGCACAGCTCATCCGGATGGCCCCCGGACCCCCGCTCGGCGTCGGCGGCCTGCCCTTCGAGGCGACGGAACTGGAACTGCCCGAAGGCGCGGTCGTCGCCCTCTACACCGACGGCCTGATCGAGGACCGCGACCGCGACGTGGACCGTGCCACGGCCGAGATGTGCCGCGCCCTGGCCGCGCCCGCCGACTCGCTCGACGACCTCTGCGACACCGTCCTGAAGGCCGTACTGCCGGAGGAGCCCAGCGACGACGTGGCCCTGCTCCTGGCCCGCACCCGGGCGCTGGGTGGGGACCAGGTGGCCACCTGGGAGGTCCACCCGGACCCCGCCCTGGTGGCCGCCACCCGGCAGGCCGCCATCGACCAGCTGACCGCCTGGGGCCTCGACGAAGCCGCCTTCGTCACCGAACTCGTCGTCAGCGAACTCGTCACCAACGCCATCCGGTACGGCGAACCGCCCATCCAGCTACGCCTGATCCGCGACCGCTCCCTCATCTGCGAGGTCTCCGACGGCAGTTCCACCTCCCCCCACCTGCGCCGCGCCCACGCCTACGACGAGGGCGGACGCGGCCTCCTCCTCGTCGCCCAGCTCACCCAGCGCTGGGGCAGCCGCCAGACGACCAACGGCAAGACGATCTGGGCCGACCAGCCCCTGCCCCCGCCACTGTGACCACGGGACGACCGACCGCGGGAGCTTCCATCACTGGAACGGGCAGCCCGGGTCGGGCGCGTCCTCGGAGAACGGCGCGCCGTGCGGCAGCACTACAGCACTTCCAGGACGAGCGGCGTGTCGCCCAGGTTGCGGCCTGTGTGCACGTACGTGGGCTCGGCCGGCTCCTGGATGGCGCTGCCCCTCTGGTAAACGCCGTCGGACGCTCAGGTCGAGTCGAAGTGGGTGAGCGTGCCCTGCTTCACCACCCCGTACAGCGGACCGTCGTGGTAGTGCCAGCCGGTGGCCTGACCTGCCGGAATGGTGATCTCTCTGAGGATGTAGTCCGTGTCGCCGACGGTCCTCTGCGCGATCAGCCGGGCACTCACCCCGGCTCGGGCGGTGTCGCCTGGGCGGTCGTGGTGCCGACGAGGACCGTCGCGGCGGCGAGAGCGCCGGTCAGGCCGGTGCGGAGCTAGTGCTGTGACCGGAAAGGTTTGCCGGGAAGCTCGCGGCGTCCGGTGCGGTGCCTCGCAAGGCGGAGCATGACCCGCGTACTGGATGTACTCGGGTGATGCGACAACGCGGCGAGGTGCCGTGCCGGGCGTCGCGAGCCGGTGAACCTTTCCGGTCGCAGCACTAGTGTCCTGCGCCGTTAATCTGTCGGTAGTTTCGACATGCCGCATCGGCCCAACTCAAGCGGCCGACCAGGCGCCTTGACCGTTCGTGGCGCAGCAGAACTGCCTACGAACTTCGGGCGCAGGACACTAGGTGCGCATACGAAGAGCCTCCTGGTTCGCACGGCCGAGCACGACGTAGCGCCGTGCCGCTGCGAACATCGAGGCGTACAAGGGGAGTTCGGGTCGTTTTCGGAGGATCGCCGGTGCGCTCGTCGGCGCTCAGCCCTCCGCGGCGACCTGGCCGAGGGTCCGCCCCGTGCGTGCCGAACGCGCCCGGCGCGGGTCGGGCGTCCGGTGCCCCTGCCCCGGCCGCTCCCCGCGGCCGGCCTTGACGAGCAGCCACGCCTCCTCGCCGTCGTCACCGCTCCGGAACCGGGTCAGCGCGTACTCGCCGTGCAGCTTCGCACCGTGCAGCCGGAACGTCGCGTGCCCCCGCCGCAGGGACTCCCCGAAGTCGACGGGCCGCCCCTTGCGGTCGTGGCTGAGCGGCTCGTAGGTCCCGCCGTCCCAGACGATCACGGTGCCACCGCCGTACTCGCCCCGGGGGATGACGCCCTCGAACTCCTCGTACTCCAGCGGATGGTCCTCCGTGGGCACGGCGAGCCGCTTGTCCTTCGGGTCCTGCGACGGCCCCTTCGGGATCGACCACGACTTCAGTACGTCCTCCACCTGCAGCCGGAAGTCGAAGTGCAGCGTGCTCGCGTCATGGATCTGCACGACGAACCGGGGCTCCTCCCCGGGGCGCGCCGTCCGCCCCTCGGGCTCCGCCGTCCGAGTGAAGTCACGCTTGCCGTGATACTCCCGCAGCCGCTCCCGCTCACCCACGTGCTCACTCCTTCCGCGCGGCGCTCCGGCAGCCCCGGGTACCCCGGCCCAGGGAACTCAGAACTCCTCGTGGGTCTCGGGGTCCCCGCCGATGCGCTGGTGCGCCCGCTCCGACACCGCCCGCATCTGGGCGGGGCCGAGGGAGAAACCGAAGACGTCGAGGTTGGAGCGCTGCCGCTCGGGGCTCGCCGACTTGGGGATCGGTACGGCGCCCAGCTGGACGTGCCAGCGCAGCACGACCTGGGCGGGCGTGACCCCGAGGGACTCGGCGGTCGCGACGACGGCGGGGTCCTCCAGCAGACGTGTGCCACGGCCCAGCGGGCTCCAGCTCTCGGTACGGATGCCCTTGGCCTCGTGGAAGGCGCGCAGCTCCTCCTGCGGGAGGTGGGGGTGCAGCTCGATCTGGTTGACGGAGGGCAGGACCCCGGTCTCCTCCTCCAGCCGCTCGAGGTGGGCGACGGTGAAGTTGGAGACGCCGATCGAGCGGACCAGACCGTCGTCGCGGAGCTTGATCATGGCCTTCCAGGAGTCGACGTACTTGTCGACGCGGGGGAGCGGCCAGTGGATCAGATAGAGGTCCACGTACTCCAGGCCGAGCCGCGCTCGCGACTCCTCGAACGAGGCGAGCGTCTCCTCGTGGCCGTGGTGCCGGCCGGGGAGCTTCGTCGTCACCACGACGTCCTCGCGGGGGACACCGCTGCGGGCCAGGCCGCGGCCGACGCCACTCTCGTTGCGGTAGTTCGTCGCCGAGTCGACCAGGCGGTAGCCCAGGCCGAGGGCCTCCGCCACCGCGTCCTCGGCCTGCGCGTCGTTCATCGGCCAGGTGCCGAGGCCGATCGCGGGGAGTGCCGTGCCGTCGTTGAGCTGGTGCACCGGAATGTCGATCACCGTGAAGCCTTCCCTCCGACTGAGCCGTACCCCCAGCGTCGGCGACACCGGGCGGCTCGATCAAACCGGGAGCTCAGAAGTTGGAGATCACGCTGGTCAGCACCTGGCCGATGACCTTCGGGTTCTTCGCGTCGTAGGCGCGTGCCCCGGTCGCCGCGGCGATCTTCTCGAGCACGGTCCTGCCGCCCGCGTCCTGCTCGTCCGCGTCGGAGCCGTAGGCGATGGTGAAGATCCGGACCCGGTCGTCGGTGCCATCGATCCGGGAGAGGACCTCCTCCAGCGTCGGCGTGGCGGGCACCCCCTCGTTGCGTCCGTCGGTGAGCAGCACGATCGCGTTGATGGCGTCCGGGTCGTAGTCCTCGCGCAGCGCCTTCGCCGCCGCGTCGACGGTGCCGTACAGCCCGGTGGCGCCGTTGGGGACGAGGGCGCCCACTTCCTTGGTGAGCTGCTCGCGGCGGGGGACGCCCTTGGCTCCCGGTGCCGGGTCGTTCATCGGGCCGACCGGCACCAGCTCCTGGTAGTGGTGCTCGCCGTCGAGGTTCGCCGCGTTGGAGAACTTCCACAGGCCGACCCGGTCGGCCGGGCCGAACTCGCCGAACAGGGCCGGTTCGGCGTCCTTCAGCAGCTGCATCTTGGTCCTGCCGGTGCCGGGCACCTTGTCCTCCATGGACAGGGAGGTGTCGATGACGACCAGGACGTTGGCGGGGCGGCGCAGCCGGGACCACGTCTGCTGGATCCGGTCGAGAACCTTGCCCTTCGGCGGGTTGTAGGCGGAGATCTTCGTGTCCGGCAGAGCCCCGTTCTCCTCGGCGATCGGCGCCCCCGGCTTCAGGTCGTGGGTGCGGTAGCCGTAGGGCGCGAAGTATTTCTCGTACACGTCCCGGTCGTGCAGGTGCCGGAGGAAGTCCGCGGACACCGTCTGCTTGGCCGGGGGCAGGCCCTTGAGCGTGACGTAGGGGTGGTCGCTGACCGGGTTGCTGTCCTTGGGGTACAGCGACACGAGCGGCGTCTTGGGCTTGCGGGTCTTCGCGCACTCCGGCTCGTCGCTGTACGCGCCGCAGGGGTAGCCCTGGTTGTAGGCCACGACCGCGTTCTCCTCGACGGTGACGGCGGAGATGTACCGCGCCACCTCGTTCTCACCGCCCGAGTCGTCGGCCGCGCGCAGGTTCGAAAGGAACGTCAGGGTGGTGTCGCCGTAGTGGACCACCGACTTCTCGATGGTCTTGACGAGCGCCTGGTTGGCGGGGGCCTCGATGTCCTTCTCGGACAGTTCGGCGCTGGTGCCGGTGTTGGCGTAGAAGGCGCCGATGGTCGCGTTGAGGCCGGAGGTGGAGTAGTGGGGATTCGTCTTGCCCAGCTTCAGGGCGCCCCACTGCTTCTCGCCGTGGTCGGCCCAGAAGTCAGCCGGGTCCTTGGCCCACTCCGCCAGCTGCTTCCAGCCGATCCGCTGCTCCGGCCAGCCCAGGGCCGTCGCCATCGTCTTGGGCATCGCGATCGTGAGCGGGCTGGTGACGATCGGCTCGGCCGTCTCCGGGAGTCGCTTCAGGGCCTGGGGGCTCGCCTTCGAGCGGGCCAGCTCCAGCCACTCGCTCCCGGCGGGCGACCACACGTCCGGCCGCTCCGGTCCGTCGGCCTCGGTCCAGCCCTTGGCCAGGGCGCGCATCCCGGTGCCGGAGTTGACGCCGCTGACGGTGATCTTCACACACTGGCCGTCGGCGCGGCGGGCGCCGTAGTCGACGGCGGCGTTGTGGAGCGACTTGGACAGGTCGATGGAGGCGGAGATGCGGAGCGTGGTGTCGGCCTTGTCCACGGGGCACGTCGGCAGGCTCGAGGCGGCTCCCGGGCCGGTCGGCGACTCGTCGTCTCCGGAGAACACGACGGGGACGAGTGCGCCCAGAATCAGTAAGCAGGCGAGCCCCGCGGCACGCAACGGCGTGAGGTGTCTTCGTGCGGCGCGCAGCCCGCCCGACAGCTGTGCGCGTACGCCGGCCGGAGCGCCTTCCGTCCGCGAGGGGCCGCCGGGGGCGGGCGGGGCGGCGGGAGCGGCGGATGTCGGCGGTTCGGTGCCGTGTACGACGGTGGAGGCGGAGGGCGCCGAGGAAGCGCCGTCGGAGGCCGGCGTGGCGGAGGGCGGCGAGGAAGCCTCGGCGGGCGTCGGCCGGGCGGTGGCGAGGCCGTCCGACAAGACGGCGGACGCGGGTGGGACGGGGCCGGACCGGCGGGTGGGTCCGGTGACCGGCGTCAGGGGGAGGGCGACGGGAGGAGGAGCGTCCGTGGGTCTGGGTCCGTCTGCCGCGCTGAGGGCTTCCGACGCCCCCTGGCCTCTGCTGGCGTCGGGTGTTTCCAGTGTCCCGTGGCCTGTGGTGGCGTCAGGTGTTTCCAGCGTCCCCTGGCCTCTGCTGGCGTCGGGCATTTCCGGCGCCCCGTGGCCTCTCACCGCCCCGGGTGTTTCCAGTGGTCCGTGATGTCCCGTCGTCCCGGGCGTTTCCGGCGCCCCGTCAACTCCCGGCGCCAGGGGTGTTCCCGATGCCCCGCGACCTGCCGTCGCCCCGTGCATCTCCGCTGTCGGGTGGCCCGCCGCCAGCCCGGTTCTTTCCGTTGCTCTCAGATCCTGTGCTCCCAGACCTGCTACACCCAGATCCGTTGTTCCCAGATCCCGTGCCCCCGGATCCTGCGTCGCTCTGCTCACCGGAGCGGCCCCCGCCCAGGGGCTCTCCGCGGCCCGCGACTGTGCGGGTGTCGCCCGGTCGTAGTCGTGGCCAGGGCGCTGCCGCGTCACCACGCTCTGGGCGAACTCCCTGAGGACGGCGACGGCGATCGTCGCGGCCCGTGAGGCGGCGAGGCGCTGGGTGCCCCTGGCGTCCGCCTCCCGTTTGCGGCCGTCGGCCTTGTCGCTGATGCAGCGGATCGTCAGGGTGTCCAGCCTGCCGCTGACGTGCGCGGCCCGGGCGACCCCGGCGCTCTCCATCTCGATGGCGACGGCGTCGTTGTAGTTCTTCTCCAGGTGCTCCGAGAGGTTCGACGCCCGGTCGTTGAGCACCACCTCGCCGGCGGCTATCGGCTTGTAGTGGACCGTGACGTCCGGCTCGTGGGCCGCCCGGTACGCCGCCTGGAGCAGCCGCCACGAGGCGTCCCAGGCACGGGGGCGGGCGAGGGAGGCGCCCGGGTTCACCTTCGCGCCGTGGTAGGCGTAGATACGGGTGGCGACGACGACGTCGCCGATCTCGAGGTCCTCGCTGAGCGCGCCCGCGACGCCGACGAAGAGCAGCGCCTTGGGTCCGAACAGGTTGTAGGCCTGCCCGGTGATCAGCGCCGCGTTCTCGTTGCCCTCACCGATCAGCGCCACCGCGGCGGTGAGTCCGGTGTCGGCGAGCCGTCCGCAGTCGAAGACCGTGCCGTAGTCGTCCTCGCGCCGCACCACGTCGGTGAGGTGGGCGCGTACGGCTGCGTACTCCACGGGCAGTGCCGTGAGGATCACCACGGTGGGAGGAAAGTCTGTCACCTGATCAACCGGGCCTTTCCTCCGATGACTTGACCGCGACCTGGGGGAATACACCGTAGCTCCGAGTCGCCGTCAAGGCAGCAAGTCCGGCAGTACCGAGGGCCGTTGAGCTGGAATCGTGACGGATTCGATCCGATTCGACGGGACAGCCCCCTTCTGCGGGGCCCTGTCGCCCCGTCCGGCGATCGCTGTCACGATCTCCATGGAGCCGGTACCACGACCTGACGATCATCGGAGCGCGCATGACCACGGACTGGGGCACGGGAGAGACGACGGAGCCGACGGCGGGGATCGAGGTGCGGCCGGTCGCCGGACACATCGGCGCCGAGATCACCGGCGTCGACCTGGCCGACGGCCTCGACGACGCCCAGGTCGCGGCGATCAGGGCGGCGGTGCTGCGCTGGAAGGTCGTCTTCTTCCGCGGACAGCGGCTCGACCACGCCGGGCACGTGACGTTCGCGCGCCGCTTCGGCGAACCGGTCGTGCTGCGCAGGCGCGGAGGCGCCTCACCGCCGGACTTCCCGGAGATCGAGACCACCGCCGACCGCCTGGAGCTGGGCGGCCGCTTCGGCATGGAGCACGACGAGTGGCTACGGCGCCGGCGGCACACCCTGCTGCGCGGCTGGCACTGCGACCACGGCGCCCGCGTCGACCCGCCGGCCGCGACGATCCTGCGCGCCGAGACCGTCCCGCCCTACGGCGGCGACACCACCTGGTCCAACCTGGCCGCCGCGTACGCCGGACTCTCCGCGCCGGTACGGGAGTTCGTCGACGGCCTCAGGGCCGAGCACCGGCTCGGCGTCGGCTACCAGCCGCGCCCCGGCGACGACGCCTACCTGCGTCATCTGCTGGACCACCAGGTCGCGTCCCTGCACCCGCTGGTGCGCGTCCACCCCGAGACGGGGGAGCGGGTGCTGTACGTCAACGGCTACTACGTCGAGCAGATCGCCGACGTCTCCCGCCCGGAGAGCCAGGCGCTGCTGGAGATGCTGCTGGAGCAGGCGGTCCGCCCGGAGTACACGGTCCGCTTCCGCTGGGAGCCGGGCAGCGTGGCCTTCTGGGACAACCGGGCCACCATCCACCTCGCCCCCAGCGACAACGCCCACCTGGACTTCCCCCGGACCATGCACCGGGTGATGCTCGCCGGAGACGTACCGGTCGGCGTGGACGGCAAGCCGTCGGAGCCGGTCACCGGGACCGAGCCGGGCCGCTGGTGAAGCCCCCAGCCCCTCTGACCGGCTGTGTCAGGCGGGCTCCGCGCGGGTCACGAACGGGCGGCCGTCCTCCGGGATGAACACGACGAACTCACGGGTGCCGTGGACCACTCGGGCCAGTCCCAGGCGCCGGTCCGCGCGCACCACGGCCTCGATCGGTTCGCCGCCCTCGACGATCCGGTCGAGCTGCGCGTAGTGCCGTAGCAGGGTCCGGGTCGGTCCGTTGATCCAGAGCCCGACGTCGGCTCCCTGCCGCAGCGCCGCGAGCAGCTCCTCGCGCAGGGGGCCGGCCGCCGCGCCCCGGACTCGGTCGTGGAGGCGCTCCTGCACTCCGGGCTCGCTGGGAGCCTCGGCCACCCGCTCCACGCAACGCGCGCAGGCGGTTTCCCGGCCCGTGTCGAACGGACTCCGGAACACGGTCAGCCGTTCTTCCGGGATGCCGCACAAGGTCCGGCCCGCTCCCAGCGCGTGACCGACACCCGGTGCCTCGGTCTCCTCGCACGCGGTGAAGAACGCGGGCACGCGCGCGGAGGTGAAACTCCAGCCCTGCCGGTCGGACGTCGTCATCGGTCCGTGCCTCCGGCCTTCCAGCCCAGCGCCGGGCCCAGCCGCGTCGCGATGTCCGTGAGGATCTGCACGTAGTCCTCGTGCTCGAAGGTGAAGGGCAGCGCGAAGGCCACCTCGTCGATCTCGCGGAACGCGGCGTGCGCGTACAGTTGTTCGGCGATCTCCTCGGACGTGCCGACCAGATCCGGCGCGAACAGCAGCCGGGCCGGGCCCTGCGGGGACGTGGTGCGCGGCAGCCGCTTGGCCACGAACTCCTCGTACTTCGCGCGCTGTTCGGGTGAGGCGGAGTCGGTGGGGATGACCACGAGGCCCTGGGAGACGCGCGCGGCCTCGTCGTCGGGGTGGGCGGCGCGGAAGGCGCGGACGTGGGAGAGCTGGATCTCCGCGAAGCCCCGCGTGTCGTCCGGGCTCTCGGCCTTGACGACGCTGCTGGTGAGGAAGTTCATGCCGTGTTCCCCGGCCCACGTGGCCGAGCTCAGGCTGCCCCCGCCGTACCAGAGACGGCGGCCGAGACCGGGAGACTGCGGCTGCACCCGGTCGGAGAACACTTCGAACCCCTCGACCCCGCTGAAGTCGGTGGCGGACTTGCCCCGCACGAACTCCAGCAGCCGCCGCACCCGCTCGTAACCGAAGTCCTCGGCGTCGGCCGTGTCCGGGTACAACGCGTCCTTCACCTGGTCGTAGTGCATCGGCGGGCCGACACTGACCCCCGGGTTGAGCCGCCCGCCGGACAGGATGTCGACCGTCGCCAGGTCCTCCGCGAGACGCAGTGGGTTCTCCCAGCCCAGCGGGATCACCGCGGTGCCCAACTCGATGCGCCGGGTGCGCTGCGAGGCGGCCGCCAGGACGGCGACGGGGGAGGAGATGCCGTACTGCAGATGGCGGTGGCGCACCCACGCGCTGTCGAAGCCGAGCCGCTCGCCCAGCTCGATGATCTCCAGGGTGGTCTCGTGGCCCCGGCGCGGGTCGTCCGCGTCGAACAGCCCGATGGTCAGGAAGCCCAGCTTCCGCAGGGGTCGTGAGGTCGTCGGCACGGGCTTCCTCCATCGTTCACGGCACACATCGTTCACGGGCACAGACGGCCCCGGCGCTGCTGCGTTCGATTGTCGCAGGGGGGCTCAGGCCAGCGGGATGACGACCTCGTCCTCCACCGGCGGGTGGAGCTCCTGCGCACGGTTGCCCGTCGCCGCGAAACAGCGCAGCCGGATCGCCTCCGGGGTGACGTCGAGACGCAGGAAGCACTTGAAGAAGGGCGGGCTGTAGGTCGCCGAACCCGGGGAGAACAGCGAGGTGTAGATCTTGCGCACGGGCAGCCGGAACCGCGAGGTGCGGTCGGGGCGCCCACCGGCGCCCAACAGGCTGGCGACCAGCCGGGTCCGCCAGGTGACCCGGGCGTCCGGGCCCGGAGCACGGGCCGGTGTGATGCCGAGGCGCTCCGCGATCACGGCCGTGGCCTCCGCCTCGGTGAGCGTGAAGAAGCGGCGCAGGCGCAGCCGTCGGCCGTACAGCCCGCTGTAGAAGGCGAGGGAGTCGCCGCGCAGCGGATAGCAGCGGAAGTCCTGCTCGGTGACGCCCGCGATGTCGACCCGGGGGATGATGTGCGTGGCGTGCATGAAGGCACCGCCGCCGCCCGAGACCACGTACTGGAGCGTGCGCCCGCCGTCCAACTGCACCGGATAGCGCTGGTAGTTGTGGATGTCGCCGCCGATCGCCGCGACGTAGTGGTGCTCCGGGTCGCGGACGATCTCGTCGACCGTGCCGCCGCCGTCGATCGGGCAGGGGTGGTGCTCGCCGTCGACGTACAGGGGCGAGCCGGTGATCAGCACCTTCGGGCGTGGGCCCTTGGACACCTCGCGCAGCCACGCGCCCTGTTCGGCGTCGAGGGTGCCCAGCAGACCGGTGTCGATGCCGATGATCCGAACGGGCCCGGCGTCGATCGCCCAGTACGGTCCCGGCTGGACGGCCCGTTGGCCGGACGCCGACCGCAACTGCCGTACCTTGTCGAGGTGTTGAGCGTCCATCGCACGGGGCCGGTGCCACAGCAGTGACCGCAGCCAGGCCCGGGTGAGCGGTCGGGGCGCGGGCTCGGGGGCGAGGGGCGGGGCGTCGTCGCAGAAGACGCGCATGAACGCGCCGAGGTCCTCGTACCAGTCGTGGTTGCCGGGTATCGCGAATATGGGGGCCGGATAATCCTGGTACGGCTGGAAGAACTTCGTGCCGTAGTCGTCGGCGCTGCCCACGGGATAGATCACGTCGCTCGCGAGGACGGCGAAGTCCGTGCCCTGACCGATTTTCAGAAACCCCGGCACGACGGCGTACTGGGAGTCGTCGCCCTCGCCGGTGTCACCGATCACCATGAAGGAGAAGCTGTCTTCGCAGTCGCGCCGGATCACCTTGTCGGCGGGCGCCCCCGCGGCCTGTCTCTGCGCCACCCAGCGGCCCCGGGTACGGCCGGTGGGGTCGCCGAACCAGGAGGCCACCACGCCGTTGCGGGCGGCCCACAGCGTCTTGGGGTTCAGCCAGGAGAGCTTTTCGACCCTGGGCGGCATGAGCTTCTTGTACTCGCCGCGTTCGAGGGTGCCCCAGCCGGCGCCTTCGGCGGTATCGCGTGAGGAGTCAGACACCGGGGCACCGTAGCAACGCACCTGCTCAGGGGCCGGGGCGGGGTCCGCTTGCCCGGGGTGCCGAACTGATGTCGTCTCAGCGAGGCTCCGTGATGCGAGAGAATGCCGACGACCGATCACACAGCCGGGGGAGCACGTCCATGAGCAGTCAGCCGCACGCCCACGCCGCCCTCGACGGGCTTGTCATGGGCGACGCCTTCGGCGACGGCTGGTTCACGCTCTCCGACGAGCCCGTCGAGGAGCTGTGGGCCGCGCGAGAACTGCGCCCCGCGCCGTGGTCGTGGACGGACGACTCGGCCATGGCGTTCGTCCTGTTCGCCCATCTGACGGCTCACGGCGAGGTCCGCCCGGACGACCTGGCGCGGGAGTTCGCCGCCGAGTACGACCGCGACCCGGGGCGCCAGTACGGGCCGTCCATGCACGGTGTGCTGCGGCGCATCGGGGAGGGCGAGCACTGGCGGACGGTCACCACGGGACAGTTCGGTGGACAGGGCTCGCACGGCAACGGTGCCGCGATGCGGGTCGCCCCGCTGGGGGCCTGGTTCGGGGACGATCCGGCGGCCGCGGGTGAGCAGGCCCGGCTGTCGGCGCTGACCACCCACGCCCACCCGGAGGCCGTGGCAGGCGCCGTGGCCGTGGCTGTCGCCGCCGCGCTGGCGGCCTCCAGCAAAGGTCAAGAGGCCTCGGCCCGCCCCGACTTCCTGCGGGAGGTCGCCTCACACGTGTCCGAGAGCGACGTCCGCTCAAGGCTGCTGGTGGCCGCCACCTTCCCCGAACGCACCTCGGTGCGCCACGCGGCGTCCGTGCTGGGTTCGGGAACCCTGATCTCGGCTCAGGACACCGTGCCGTTCGCCCTGTGGTCCGCCGCGGGACACCTGGACGACCTGTCCGAGGCGCTGTGGCAGACCGTCGCCGGTTGGGGCGATCGCGACACGACCTGCGCCATCGCGGGAGGCGTGGTCGCCGCCCGCACCGGCACGGCCGACCTCCCCGCCGCCTGGCGGCAGGCCCGCGAGGACATCCCCGCCTGGAGCGGTTGGGACTTCCGCGCGGCGGGGCGTGCCTGAGAACACCGCCGACCATGGGGTCATGACGGCCGCCGCACGCCGTACTGCCAGGCATGGACCTCGACGTCGGCGTACCGGCCCGGGGTCAGGACGGCTCGCGCCGTGTCCGGGCCCGGCGCTCGATCCAGCGCCGCCGTACCCAGCCAGGTGATGCCGTCGTCGGACAGCAGCGGCCCGTACGCGATCAGCTCGTCCCGGTCGGGCGGCACGTCGAGATCCACGGCCTGTCCCGCGCCGAGCCCGATCACCAGGTACCGGTTGCCACCCGTCCGGCCACCGGGAGTCCCACATCGTGCCCCCCAGCAGGTTCCGCCGGCGGGGCAGCAGCACGTCCCGGTACGCGCCGGCCTGGTAGGTGCGCTTTCTGCAACGACACTCGGCGAGCACGGGTCAGCTGAAGGGGTCCAGGGTCAGATAGGCCTGTCGTGGGCCGGCGTCGTGGACGAGGGACTCGTGGTTGCCGACGTCGTCGAAGGCGAACGCGTACGCCTTGCCGTCGGACATCTGGGCGTGGATCTCGCGGGCGTAGTGGTTGGTCACCGTGTCCTGGTAGAAGTCAGCCGGGTCGGCGTCCGGCTGGTGGGGGTTCACCAGGAGGGCCGAGCGGTTGAAGCCGGCGCACAGGGTGCGGGAGATCGGGCCGCGCACGGTGTCGTTCGGCGCGTCAAGCAGCCTGTGGCAGCCGAAGATGCTGTCCGCGTCCGGCTTCTGGAAGCCGGTGACGACCGCGCCGGAGCTGTTGGTGAAGTTCAGGACGCCGCCGGAGACCCGGCCGTAGTACTTCGTGCCGGGCTGGTCCGCGAACGGGGTCACCGTCAGTGTCGTCGTGGCGTACTTCTGCCAGACGCGGTTGACGTAGTCGTCCATGACGGACCGGGGCAGGGCTCCCGTCTCCACGCCGTAGAGCGGGGAGAGCGCCCTGAGGACGGTGCCGTCGGAACGCGTCTGGATCAGGTTCGCCCAGCCGCCCGGCTGCCCGCGCAGGGCGTTGAAGAAGCCGTTGTAGCCGCCGGGCCTGAGGTGTCCGGTGCTGCTCACGCTGCCGTCGGCGCGCTGCACGCCGACCGCGTACGGGGCGGAGAACATGTCGACCTGGGTGCTGTTGAGCCACAGGCCGGAGTCGCCCAGCGTGTACTCCGACCAGTTGAAGAGGATGTCGCGGTTCGGGTCGTTCGGGTTCTGCACGGCCGGCTGCACGAGCCCGCCGGTGGTCAGCCTGAACGCCAGCTTGCGCCCGTACGAGAAGTAGATCCGGCCCGAGAACCTGGGGATGCGGATGGTCGTGGACTGTCCGGCCGCCGGGCCCGCGATCGAGGCGTCGGGCGCCGGGGTGGGCGGGTTGCCGCCCGTGGGCCAGGCGTGGAACGTGCCGTTCGCGTCCGCCCAGCCCTGCTGACCCGTGGTCAGAAGGGTGCCGAGGTTGTAGACGTAGACGGGCTCGCCGCGGCCCGCATTGTTCGTGATCTTCAGTGGGATGGTGGCGGGGACGGCGGCCTGGGCCGGCGGTCCCAAGGTGAGCAGTGTGCCGACGAGAGCGGCGGCTCCCGCCGCTGCCGCGAGCCGGGATCTGAGTGTGCGGAGCACTCTCCACCTCCGTGCGGTAGGCCTGTGGGGTTGGTCCGTACCTTTTTGAGAGCGCTCTCAACGTTGCATTGAGGTGTGAGCATGTCAATGACTCCGGCACGAAGAGACGCCCGCGGTCTTCTGTCGCGGGCGCCCTCCGAGTGATCAGAACGTGCGCTTGAGAAGGTCCAGCAGCGCCACCCAGTGCCGCTCGGCTCCCTCCTCCTGGTACGAGGCGGTGTCGGCCTGGGTGAAGCCGTGCGGGGCGCCGGGGTAGACCTCGCACTGGTGTCGGACGCCGGCCGCGGTCAGCGCGTCCTCCAGGCGCTCGATCTGCTCGGGCGGCAGGGAGGGGTCGTCGTCGGCGTGGCCGAAGTACAGCTCCGCGGTGACGTGCTGGGCGACCAGGTGAGGACTGTCGGGCGCGTCCGTCGCCAGTCGCCCGCCGTGGAACCCGGCCGCGGCCGCGACCCGCTCGGGGTACGTGCCCGCGGTGAGCAGGGACAGCCGGGCGCCCATGCAGTAGCCGGTCAGTGCCACCGGGCCGGCGGCGACGAGTGGACTGTCGGCGAGCCGGCGCAGATACGCGTCGGCGTCCCGCATGGCGAGCTCGTTGGTCAGTGACCGCATGAGCGGGCTGAGCTTCTCGAAGATCTCGGGACGGCCGGAGGGGTCGATGAACTCGGGCAGTTCCACGACGGGGGCGCGCCCGTGACGGTAGAACACGTTGGGCACCAGCACGGTGTAACCGGCCCCGGCCAGCCGGTCGGCCATCGCCCGCAGATGCGGGCGCAGCCCGAACGCGTCCTGGTACAGCAGCACTCCCGGCCGGGGCGACCCGTCACCGGGATGGGCGAGGTAGGCGTCCGCGACGCCGTCCTCGGTGGGGATGTCCACGGTCGTTCCCTCTACGGAGGTCATGGGGTGCCTCTCTGAACGGTTCACGGTGAGCAGTCGAGCAGCCCGGCGGACCGGGCCGCGGTCATCGTTGCACGCACCATCCAACCGGCCGGGAGCGCCCCCGACGTGCAAACCTTCCCTTGAGACGGGCAGACCGTTCCTTTACCCGACCCCTTTGCTCGACCCCATGACTCGCCCCCTTTGCCGGAACCCGTTACTCGAACCGCGAGGTGTCCCCGGCTCCCCGGCGGACGATCTCCGCCTCGCCCCCGGAGAAGTCGATGACCGTCGTCGGCTCAGTGCCGCAGTCCCCGGAGTCGACCACGCCGTCCACCGCGTGGTCGAGCAGGTCCTTGATCTCCCACCCCTGGGTCATCGGCTCCTCCTCGCCGGGCAGGAGCAGGGTGCTGGACAGCAGCGGCTCACCCAGCTCGGTGAGCAGCGCCTGCGTGACGACGTGGTCCGGGATGCGCACGCCGACCGTCTTCTTCTTGGGATGCTGGAGCATGCGCGGCACCTCCTTCGTCGCGGGCAGGATGAAGGTGTAACTCCCGGGCGTGGAGGCCTTGATCGCGCGGAAGACGTCGTTGTCCACGTGCACGAACTGGCCCAGCTGCGCGAAGTCCTGGCACACGAGGGTGAAGTGGTGCCGGTGGTCCAGCTGCCGGATCGTCCGGATGCGGTCGATGCCTTCACGGCTGCCCAGCCTGCACCCGAGGGCGTAGCAGGAGTCCGTCGGATACGCGATGAGTGCCCCCGAGCGGACACTGTCGGCCACCTGGGAGATGGTCCGCGGCTGCGGGTTGTCGGGGTGCACGTCGTAGTACTTGGCCATCTGTCGAGCTTATGCCGTCCCCCGCCGCGCGCGGCGGCGCCCGGTCGTCGTGGCCGCCCTCACACCGGCGTGAGGTAACGTCCCCGAACGGGGGGTTCGCACAAGGCTGACGCTAGGGACGAGGAGAAGGCCGAGATGGCTGGCCGGGACGAACGGTACCGCCGTACGGACGTGTCCCCGGGAGGGGACGCGGTGTGGGCGCAGGAACTCCTCGACCATCTGCGACCCACGGGGCGCGACATCCGCAAGGTCGTCGACTGGCTCGCCGACACCCTGAAGGCGACCGCTTCCCTCCAGGACGACACCGGCGCTTTCCTCGCCGGGCCGCCGCCCCCGCCGGCCGACCACCTGGCCGCCGGCATCGTCACCGGCCGGATCGCCTCCGCCGCCTGGGAGAGCGGCGGTCAGCACCTGCGCCTGGTCCGGATCGCGCTCCCGCACCCCACGTCGGCGGGCGTGCTGGTCGTCGCGCGTACGGCCCCGTTCGACCGGCGCGACTCCGACATCATCACGCACACCGCCGCGGTCCTCGAAATCCTGCTGCGGGCCCGTGAGACGACCGCGACCGGACGCCGCCTGCAACGGGCCACCTCCGACCTGCGCCTGGCGATCCTGCAACTGCTCATGGTCGAGGACACCGTCGCCGCCCGCCGCGTCGCCGCCGGACTGTGGCCGGGCCTGCTCGACACCGAGACGGCCTGCGTCTACGTCGTCGAGGGCCGCCCGGAGGAACGCGACCGGCTCGCCGACGACTGCATCGACGTCACGGCGGAACAGGCCCTGGTCGTGCGCTGCCCGGCCATGGACGGGCACGTGATCGTCGTGACGCCCCGCGACACCGCCGCCGCGGAACTGCGCACCCTGCTCGACCGCAACCCCCACACCTTCCTCGGCGGCAGCACCCGGCAGGCGCTCGCGCAGACGGCCACCGCCTACGGACAGGCCGTCAGCGCCCTCGCCGTCGCCCGCTTCCGCCCCGACAAGGCGGCCGTGTACGCCGAACGCACCCACCCCGAACGCCTGATGGACCCGGACGCGCTGCGCACCTGGACCACCCGGCTGCTGCGCCCGCTCGACACCCTCCCGCACCACACCCGCGCCGAACTGCTCGCCACCACCCGCCTCGGCCTGGAGTTCACCGCTGTCAGCGCGGCCAAGGTCCTCGGCGTCAGCCGCAACACCGTGCGCGCCCGCATGGAACGCGTGGAGACCCTGCTGCGCACGGACTTCTCCGACCTCACCGTCCGCGCCGCCGTCCACCTCGCACTGAACACCCAGGTCGGCTTCATGGAGCAGGCCACCGACAGCGCGGACGGGCCGGCCGCCGTCCCGTTCGACGAGCTGCTCGCCGGGCCCGCGCTGGGCACCTGGGCCCGCGCCCTCCTGGGCCGCCTGGACGTCGACGCGCGCGACCTGCGCCGCACCCTGCGCGCCTGGATCGCCGCCGGAGGCAACGCCGAGCGTGCGGCCCAGCAGCTCGGCGTCCACGCCCAGACCGTGCGCGAACACGTCCGCGGCGCCGAACCCGTCCTCGAACGCCAGCTCCTGACCGGCGGCAGCGACCTGTACGAGGTCGTCCTCGCCCATCTGGCCACCGGCGACCTCGAACGACCCGAGCTGCACCGGGCGAAAACGGGCCATTAGGACTCACCTGTGCACGGGTGAGCCCTGCGGGCCGACGAGCGGGCACTGGCGCGATTCACAAGCGGAGCGCCATCCACGTAAGTTCATCGCACAGCGGGGGCACGACCGGAACGGGGGACCGGTCGGCGCCCCCGCGCAGGCCTGTCCGGTGGATCAGCTGCGCTGGGCCGGCTCCGCTGCATCCCTACGACCTGATCCGCCGGACGGGGCTCAGCCCTTCAGCCGGACCGGCACCTCCTGCCAGCCGAACGCGATGAACGACGGGACCTGACGCAGCTCCTGTCCGTCGACGGCGAGTTCGAGTCCGGGGAAGCGGTCGAAGAGGGCGGGCAGCGCGGTCAGGGCCTCGACGCGGGCCAGCGGGGCGCCGATGCAACGGTGCACGCCGATTCCGAAGGCCAGATGGTCGTCGGCCCCGCGGGTGGCGTCGAAGGTGTCCGCGTCCGGTCCGTAGTGCGTCGGGTCCAGACCGGCGGCCGCGAACGTCGTGATGATCGCGTCACCGGCCGGGATCGTGACGCCGCCGACGGTGAGCTCGCTGACGGCGAACCGCAGGGGCAGCGAGGCGATGGAGGGGTGCACGCGCAGCGTCTCGTCGACGACCGCGTCCCAGCCGATCTCCCCTGCGCGCACGGCCGCCAGCTGCTCCGGGTGCCGCAGCAGGGCCACCACCGCGTTGCCGATCAGGTTGACGGTCGTCTCGAAGCCGGCCCCGATGACCAGCAGCAGCGTGTACAGCAGCTCCTCGGAGCTGAGCCGGTCGCCGTCCTCGTCCCGCACCCGGATCAGCTCGGTCGTCATGTCGTCGCCGGGGTGCTCGCTCTTGTGGGCGATGAGCGCGCCGAGGACGGTGCCGATCTGCTCCTGCACGAACGCGGCGTGCTCCGGGCTGGGGTCGGAGGTGTCCATGATGGCCGCGATGAGCCGGCCCGTCGACTCCTTCAACTCCTCGGGCACGCCGAACAGTTCGCAGATGATCCGCATGGGCAGCGGATGCGCGAACCTCTCCCGTAAATCCACCACCCCGTCGCCGGAGTCATCCAGCGCGTCGAGCAGTTCCTTCGTGACCGCCTCGACCCGCGGCCGCAGCACCTCGGTGCGCCGCGCCGTGAAGCTCGGCGCGACCAGCTTGCGCAGCCGGGAGTGGTCGGGGCCGTACGCCGACAGCATGTTGATCACGCCCACCCAGCCCAGGATCCAGCCCCAGGACGGGTGTTGGCCGACCTCCGGCCACAGGTTCCAGTGCAGCCGGGGGTCCTTGCTGACCCGCGGGTCGAGGATCAGTTCCTTGAGGGTGTCGTAGCCGGTGGGCGCCCAGGCGGGAATGCCGCCGGGCAACTCGACGGGCACGATCGGGCCGAGGGCGCGCAGCCGGGCGCTCTCGGCGGGGATGTCGGCGCCGAACGGATCGAGCGCGATGCGGTCGGTCACGGTCACGTCGGTTCTCCTGACTGGTCGGGGGTGCGGGGGCGGAAACGCACGGGCAGCGCCGTGAGCGAGCGGTGGAAGGGACCGGGCCGCCAGCTCAGACGGTCACGGGGCAGTACGGGCTCCAGGTCGGGCAGCCACTGGGTGAGCCGCTCGATGGCCTCGGTGACGATGAGCAGCGTGTGCTGCTTCACCGGGCAGGCGTGCGGGCCCGCGCCCCAGGACAGGTGCGAGGCGTCGCCCGGGTGCCGGGCCGCGCCGTGCTCCTGCTCGGCGAAGTGGCCGAGCGCGCCGTAGGAGACGACCACCGGCACCGCGTCCCGGATCCATACATCGTGGAAGGCGACGGGCCTGCGGGCGTAGTAGATGCCGTAGTTCGCCAGCGGCGTCTCGTGGTGCAGCACCTCCACCACCGCGTCCATGACCGGTCGGGCGCCGCTGGTGAGGGTGGAATAGAAGGCCGCGTTGCCCAGGATGCGCGACAGGGCGTTCGACAGCAGGTTCGCGGTCGGTTCGTACCCGGCGCCGAGGGTGAGGAACACCTGCCAGGTGACCTCCTCCGGGGTGAGTCCCGCGGGATGGTCGAGGAGGCGGCTGGGCAGGTCGTCGCCGGGCCGCTCGGCCTTGGCGGCGATCAGGTCCAGCACGTATCCCGCGTACTGCGCCTCGCCCTCGGCGGCCCGCGGACCGCCCTCCATCATCATGCCGAGGCCCTCGTCGAGACGGTCGCCGTCGCTGTCCGGCATCCCGAACAGGTCGTTGAACACCAGGGCCATGAGCGGCCGCGCGAAGTCGCCCACGAGATCGGCCTCGCCCCTCGGCCCGACCCGGCCGACCAGCAGGTCGACCGCCCGGTGCACACGGGCGCGCAGGTCGTGCGGCTCGAGCAGGTCGAAGACGTCGATGAGGGTGGTGCGGTAGCGGACGTGGGCCGCGCCGTCGGAGAACAGGGCGTTGGGCCGCCAGCGCATCATGCCGAGGATCGGCGCGTCGTCGGCGACGGTCGCCTCCCACGGCCGCGGGTCGTGCGAGAACGTCTCGGTGTCGTGCAGCAGGTCGAGCGCGGTCCGCCGGTCCGTGACGACGTACGCCGGCACGCCCGGCGCCAACTCCGCCCAGCCGATCGGGCCCTGGGCGCGCAGCGCGGCGTAGTAGCGGTACGGATCGAGCGCGAAGCCGTCCTCCCACAGCCGTACAGGCACCGAGCGGGAGAAGGCCTCCTGGGCGGGGGACGGGGACGCGGGGGGAGGGATGGTCACCGGCTCTCCGGAAGGTCACAATCGATTTCGTGGTCGGTGTCGTGGTCGGTGTCGTGGTCGATCAAGTGCTGCACCAGCGCGAGCAGCGCGTCGACGGACGAGTTCCGCTCCCGCGCGTCGCAGGCCACCATCGGCGTCCCCGCCTCCAGATCCAGCGCGCGCCGCAGCTGCTCCTCGCTGTAGTGGCGCGGCGCGTCCGGGAAGACGTTGAAGGCGACCGCGTACGGCAGCCCGCTCTCCTCCACCAGACCCAGCACGTCGAACGACGCGTCGACGCGCCGGCTGTCCACCAGGACGAGCGCGCCGAGCGCCCCGTAGGCGATGTCGTCCCACAGGGACCGGAACCGTTCCTGCCCGGGCGTCCCGAACAGGTACAGCACGATCCCGTCGGGCAGGCTGATCCGGCCGAAGTCGATGGCGACGGTGGTCGTCGTCTTGTCCTGCAGTCCCTCCAGGTCGTCCACCTGCGCGGACGCCTCGGTGAGCCGCTCCTCGGTGTGCAGCGGCCGGATCTCGGACACCGAGTCGATCAGGGTCGTCTTGCCCACCCCGAACGGACCCGTGATGAGGATCTTGACGAGGTCGCGGGCGGTGTCGGGCAGGTGGAGGGCGCTCGGGGTGCCGGACACGTCGGCGTCAGGGACGCTTGAGGGCGCGGAGGCCATCGGCCACTCTCTTCAGCAGGTCGGGGTCGAACCGTGCGGCGGGCGGGATCGGAGCACGGGCGTGGACGAGGTCCTTGTCGACGAGGTCGGCGGCGAGCACACGCACCGCGGAGACCGGCAGCCGCAACAGCGCCGCCGCCTCCACGACCGTCAGCGAACCGCCGTCCAGCGCGTCCAGAAGGGCGAGCTGGGCGGCGGGCAGCCCCGCGGGCACCTCCTCGTCGCTGCGGTTCAGCACCGAGAGCCGGTCCAGCTGCAACCCACGGTGCTGGGCCACGCCCCCGGTCGACAGGTACGCGGGGACCAGCGGACGGCCGCCCGGGCGGCCGGTCATGCCGGCGTGTCGTCGCCGTCGGCCTCTCGTGGCGCGGCGGCCATCGCCTTCTCGCCCAGGCGTGCCACCTGCGAGTGCACCCGGTGCGCGAGCAGGTCCAGGCGCACCTCGCCGTCCCCGTACGCGGCCACACAGGTGCCGTGGTCGGTCGGCACGATCAGTACGTATCCGTGGTCCGACTCGATGACGACCTGCCGCACCTCCGCCCGGTCCCGGTCGGCGAACGCGGCGGCCGCCGTACGGCACGCCCCCTGCACGGTGCTGGTGATCGCGGCGACCCGCTCGGCCGACGGCTGCGTCAGCGCGTCGGTGTACCCCGTCACAAGCCCGTCCTTGGTCAGCAGGACGGCGGCCAGGACGTGCGGCACCTGAAGAATCGGTTCCAGCACCCAGGCCGTGTCGCTCATGTCGCGGCTGGTCATCGGGCCGCTCCCCCTTCGTGGTCGGTCTCTTCGGTTTCTTCGGGCCACCCGTCGGTGCCCCCCTCGGCCGCGGCGCGGGCCGCCGCGGTGCCGGACTGCAGCGCGCCGAGCGCGGCCGCGGCCTCCTCGGGCCGCCGCGCTGGACGTGCCGGACGCGTCGGCGGGGGTGCCTCCTGGGCGGTCACCCGGCTGCGGCGGCGCCGTTGCGGCAGACCGCCGGTGTCCCCCGGATCGTGGTGCCCCGGCGCGGCCGGTGCGGTGGCGTCGTCGTGGTCGCTGCCGTAGCCGTGGGCCGACGCGGAGGACCCGCCCGGTTCCTCCGGCACGGCGCGGCGGGTCGTGCGCGGCGCGCTGGCCGCGGGCGGCTTCTCGGCGGGGTCGAGACGGCTGAGCAGGTGGCTGTCGATGCGCAGGACCGCCCGCACTCCGCCGTAGGGGGAGGGCGAGGAGACGTCCACGCCGAGGTCGAACTGCCGGGTCAGCCGGCCGATCGCGGCCAGCCCCATGCGCGGCGGGTCGCCGAGCTCGGTGAGCAGGATCGGGTCGCTGCCGGCCACCAGCCGCTGGGCCCGGGCCCGTTCGTCCTGCGTCATGCCCAGGCCGGCGTCGTCGATGGTGACGCAGGCGCCGTGGTGGACGTGTTCGAGGCCGACCACGACCTCGGTGTCGGGAGCGGAGTGTCTGAGGGCGTTGTCCAGGAGCTCGGCGACGATGATGGCGACCGGTTCGACGGCGTGCGAGACCAGGGCCGTGCCCGGCTCCAGATGGTTGTGGACCTTGACCCGGTGGTACCCCGCGAGCCGGGCCTGACCGCCGGTCACCGCGTCGACCAGGTGGGACTCCTCGCGGGCGAGCCCCACCCAGGCCCCGCACACCACGGCGGTCACCTGTGCTCGCCGCAGCGACTGCTCGTTCTCGTGGTCCAGTTGGAACAGGGTCTGAGCCAACTCGGGGTCGTCGTAGCGCTGTTGCAGTCCCCGGAGGGCGTCCTGGAGCCGGTACAGCGCCGCCTGGATCTCACGGGTGGCGCCACGCAGTCCGGCCTGCGCGGCCGCGTCGACGCGGGTGCGCTGCGCGAGGAGTTCGGCACGCAGCCCGCTCAGCACGCCGTCGAGGGCGGCGCCCAGGGGCGTTCCGGTGGTCTGAGGCTGGAGCGGGCCCGGCACCACCATGTGCGGGTGCGCCAGTTGACGGGCGGCGGCGGGCACGCGCTTCTCCGCGAGGTGGTCGACCTCGGCGGTGAACGCCTGGATGACCCCGTCGATCTGTGCGCGCAAGGCGGTGATCTCGGTGCGCTGTCTGGCTCGTTGCCGCCGGGAGCGCAGCAGCCCGCCGCCGAGGGCGAGCGCGGACAGTGTGCCGGCGGCGAGACCGCCGACGGCCAGGTCCGGTAATTCGATCATCGCAGCGGTTCCATGAAAGGTCGGGCAGGGTAGGGTCCGAGACCCCTCAGGTGGGGCGCTCGCTGCACAGTACACACCGTCATCGATCGATCTCGCACGGTCGAGTGATACTTCGTTCCGAAAGTGACCTGCCTCTCTTCGCTTCTGCGTCAACTGTCTGAATTTCCGTATGGATACGCAGAGTTGGTGCTAATCACCCGACGGCGTCAGCACGGCGAGCGTGCCGTTGGCCCGGCGCAGCGCGACCTCGAGCCTGGTCGGCGGGTACAGCGCGCCGCTCCCGTCGGGCGGGACGAGCCACTCCAGGCATCGGCCGGGCCGGTACGGGGGAGGGGTGGCGACCCACGCCCCCTTGCCGGCGTGTCGCAGCCCCGCCCCGACCCACTCGCTGCCCGGGTCGGGCGGCAGGAAGAAGCCCACCCGTCGGGCGGCGGTGTCGACGAGCGTCGGCCCCGGCAGGGGCGGCGACGACTGCCACAGCAGGTCCAGCGTGAGCAGCCCCAGCCGCTCCGGAACGCTCAGCACGTCCCAGTACCGGCCGGCCTCGAGGAGCGCGACGCCGTCGCCCCGGTCCCAGTCCCGCTTGCAGGCCCGCGGGTCCGGCGCGGCAGCGGCAAGCCACTCCACGCCACGCGTCCACGCCTCATCGCTCATGTCCGGCTCCGTGTGACGTCCGCTCGGCCCATCCGGCAGGTCGATCCGGCATATGCATGGTTGTGAGTATTTCTACGGCAGGGAAGGGGTGGCGCCCCTGGCGTTTTCCAGCGGTTGCCCGACAGGGGGCGTGGGCGCCGAATGTCCGCCTCCGGCAACAGCTGTCACTGACCCGTCACAGCACCCCGGCACACCACAACTCCCCTGGGGTGTCTCGTGTCGAACCTGGCGTCGGCGAAGAACGGGCGGATACCTGCCCGATCCGGCGCGAAGACCGCACTCGACCGCACGCGCCGACCCGACCACGACCACACGGCCCACCTGGGGGAAACAGCATGTCCCGCACACCGCGCACGACCCGCCGCACCGGTGCCTCCGCCGCCGTCACGGCAGCCTCGTTCCTGCTGCTGACCGGAGCCGCCGTCCTGGCCGCCCCGGCCTCGTACGCGGGCGTCCCCGGCGGCACCAGCGCCGCCGACCGCAACAACGACTTCAACGGGGACGGCTACGCCGACGTCCTCGTCGGCGCGCCGGAAGGCAGAGTCGACGGCAAGGAGGGCGCCGGATACGTCACCGTGCAGTACGGCGCCCCCAACGGCATCGGCACCAACACCGGCACCCCCAAGGGCCGCACCGCCGTCTTCAGCCAGTCCACGCCCGGTGTCCCCGGCACCTCGGAGGCCTGGGACGGCTTCGGACAGGCGGTCGCCTCCGGCGACATCGACGGCGACGGCTACGACGACGCGATCATCGGTGCCCCCGGAGAGGCCGAGGGCACCGTGGCCGGCGCCGGCCGGGTCACCGTCCTCTACGGCTCCGCACAGGGCCTGGGCACCCGCGCCGGCTCCTTCACCGCCCCCACCCCCACCTCCGGCGCCCGCTTCGGCGCGGGCCTCGCCGCGGCCCGCTTCTCCTCGGCCACCCCCAACGACGACATCGCCGTCCTCGACGAGAGCGGGGCCCATGTCTTCACCTGGCGCCAGGGCAAGCTCACCCGCACGGCCGACCTCGGCATGGCCCGGCACCCGCAGGGGAAGCGCATCGAGCCCGCCAGCCTGACCACGGGCGACTACGACAAGGACGGCTTCGCGGACCTCGTCGTCTCCGGCTTCAGCCCCCAGGACGACATCATCAAGGGATGGTCGGCCGTCTACTCCGGTGGAGCGAGCTTGACCCACCTCCGTGACCTGCGTGGCGGCATCTCCGCCGCCTCCGGCGACATCGACAAGGACGGCTACGACGACCTCGTGCTCGGCCAGGCCAGCAGCGTGGACCACGAGGCCGAGGGCATGACCGGCGGAATCCTCGATGTCTACTACGGCGGTGAGGACGGTCCCGTGGGCGAGGACGGCGGACGGCAACAGTGGTGGCACCAGAACACCCCCGGTGTTCCCGGAGCGGGCAAGCACGGCGACGCGTGGGGCGCCGACGTGTCCGTGGCCGACGTCAACGGCGACGGCTATGCGGACGTGGCCGTCGGCGCGCCCGGCAAGGACGTCGGCTCCGAGGCGGACGCCGGCGCGGTGTGGCTGCTGCGCGGAGCCGCCGGGGGCCTGACCGCGACCGGCAGCCAGTACTTCGACCAGAACACCGCGAACATCCCCGGCACCGCCGAGGCCGACGACGCCTGGGGCGCCCAGGTCCGCCTGGTGGACACCGACCGTGACGGCCGCGCCGAGCTGGTCGCCGCCGCGCCCGCCGAGAACGCCGGTGACGGAGTGGCCTGGGTCCTGCCCGCCTCCCCGTCCGGCCTGCTGGCGAGCGGCTCGTGGTCCTACGGCGCCGGATCGCTGGGCGCACCCGTGGTGGGCTCCCGCTACGGCGCGGCCGTCGACGAGTGAGAGACCGGCCCGCAAAGGAGTGACGTACCGGATCCGCCGTGTGACCCGGCGCGGGAGGGGTACCCGTCCCGCGCCGACAGGCCACGCAACAGACGGAGGAGGTCCGCATGACCAGTGGAACTGAGACCGGCGGCGTCACCGGCACACAGGACAAGGACTACAACCTGATCTGGTACGTGGAGGCGTGTCTGAGCAACGCGCTGCGCCTTGAGACCTACATCCAGGACGCGGAACGCGAGAAGGACACCGAGGTCGCGGACCTGTTCCGCAAGGCCCAGGCCGACAGCCGCAAGGGCGCCGAGCTGGGCAAGGGACTGCTTCGCGCCCGCCTCGACGGCGGCTGACACCGACACGCCCCCAGGGCCCGGACACCGTGCAGAGCAGGTGTCCGGGCCCTTCCGTGTTCCGACCGGGTGAGGACGAGATCTGGCTGGTAACGTCAACGCCAATGCCTGACAGCGCACTTGACCCCCGCCCCGCCGCAGTCGTCATCGGCGCGAGCGCTGCGGGCCTCCTTGCCGCGAGCGCGCTGACCGCCTTCGCCGACGTCACTGTCGTCGAACGGGACACCCTCCCCGACGGACCCGAATCCCGCCGCGGGGTTCCCCAGGCCCGCCACGCCCACCTGGTGTGGAGCGGCGGGGTGAAGGCCTTCGACGCACTGCTGCCCGGCGTCGTCGACGAGGTCGTCGCCGAGGGCGGCCGCCTGATCCACGTCATGGGCGACATGGTCTCCCGGGCCCCCAACGAGATCTGGTTCCGCCGGTTTCTGGCCACGCGCCACCGCAACCTGGTGTGTTCGCGGGAACTGCTCGACCACGTCCTGCGCCGACGCGTCCTGGCCGACGCGCGCGTCACCGTGCGCCAGAACACCGCCGCGCTCGCCCTGGCGGGCGACGCCGGCCGCGTCACCGGCGTGCGCGTCCGCACCGGCGACGAGGAAGCCACCCTCGGCGCCGACCTGGTCGTCGACGCCTCCGGGCGCGGCTCGCGCACCCCGCGGTGGCTGGCGGACCTCGGGCTGCCCGTGCCCGCCGAACGCGAGGTCGACGCCGGAGTCGCCTACGCCACCCGCCTCCACCGCGCCCCGGGTACGACCGGGGACGGCTCCTTCCCGCTGGTCAACGTGCAGGCCAACCCCGCCAAGGCACCGGGCCGGGGCGGGATCATCCTGCCCGTCGAGGGCGGTCGCTGGATCGTCACCCTCTCGGGCACCCGGGGCGGCGAACCCACCGCCGACCCGGACGCCTTCGTCGACTTCGCCCTCGGCCTCGGCGACCCCGTCATCGGCGAACTCCTCACGGACGCCATCCCGATCGGCGACATCGCCACCACCCACGCCACGGCCAACCGCCGCCGCTACTACGAGAAACTCCGGCGGTGGCCGGACGGACTCCTCGTCCTCGGCGACGCCGTGGCCGGCTACAACCCCGTCTACGGGCACGGACTCACCGTCGCCGCCCAGAGCGCCGTCATCGTCCGTGACGCTCTGCGCGCCACGGACCTCACCGCACCGGGCACCGCCCGTCGCGTGCAGCGCGCCGCGTCCCGCCCCGTCGCCGCCGCCTGGGACCTGGCCGTGGGGCAGGACGCCCTCTACCCCGGCGCCGGCGCCGCGCCGCCCACCGTGGCGGAACGGTTCCTGGCCCGCTTCGTCGACCGGGCCGTGGCCACCGGCGCCCGCAGCCCGCGCGCCCTCGGTGCCCTGCTCGACGTGATGAGCCTGGAGAAGCCGCCGACCCGCCTCTTCTCACCCGACCTGCTCGTCCCGATGCTCTTCGGCCCGAAGAGGGCGCACCTGGACGGCCCGCCGCTGACGGAGGCGGAACGCAAGAGCGCGACGCGCTGACCACCTCAGTGCGGCGACCGCGCCCCGGACCCGGTCTCCGGGGCCGCGAACACCCGTACGTCCCAGGGGCCGAGGTCCACCTCCCTCCGAGCCCGCGGCGAACGACGTGCCGTCCAGGGCGTCGGTCAGCTCCACCGGGGCCTTGACTCGGGCGGGCTCCCAGTTCCAGTTGTGGACCACGTGGACGCGGCGCCCGGCGGGTGAGGTGCCGGTCGTCGCGGTGACGGACGCCGGGAGGTCGCCCCACGCGTGGCGGGCGGACGGCGACAGCCACTCGGCGAGCGCCCGGGCGAGGTCGCGGCCGGGCACCGTACCGACGTACGTGACGCGGCCCGCGCCGTGGCGACGGGTGGTGACAGCGGGCCAGCGGCCGAAGTGCGGGTGGTCGTACGTGACGAGCACCTCGGCGTCGGTGACGGTGACGCCGTCCGCCCAGCGCGTCGCCGTGGCCCCCTCGGGCAGGTCGAGCGGCCCGTCGGGGGCCGACCGCACGGGAACGTCCCGTAGCAGGTTGCTGAACTCGTCGTACGTGACGCCCGCGGCCTCGCTCAGGCGTCCCGGAGCCTGTTCCTGCCGGGCCCGGGCCTCGTGGTCGGCGTATCCGGTGCGCGGGCCCACGACCAGGTGGCCACCGGCGTGGGCGTAGGCGGTGAGCCAGTCGAGCGTCGCGTCGGCGGCGACGTACAACGCGGGGACGACGAGGACCCGGTGGCGTCGGGCGGCCTCCTGCGGGGTCAGGCCCTCCCGCTGACCGCTCGGGTCGTGCAGTTGGCGGGCGTGCACGATGCGGACCTGGCGGCCGGCTTCGAACGCGCCCCGGTAGAACGGGTCGAGGATGCGATGGTAGGCGGCCGGGTCGGGTTCGCCGTCCGGCTTGGCGAGGGGCGGGTACTTCTGCATCAGCCACTTGCTCGGAGTGGAGTACACCAGCGTGATGTCGGCGTCCGGTTCGAGCCCGGCCACGAGCGGACCCGCCGCCTCGAACTCGGCGCCGAGACGGGCGAGTTCGGCGTACGCACGGCCGGGACGACCGCTGTGCGGGAGGATTCCGCCCCAGTACGTCTCCGCACCGAAGTGCAGCGTGTGCCAGTGCCAGTACTCGATCATCCGGGCGCCGCGCGCGACGAGCGCCCACGCGGCCTGCCGCCACTGCCCGTCGTAGGCGGGCCGGTTGTCCCAGGGGAAACCGATGGAGGCCGCGTTGGTCTCGGTGACAAGGAACGGCGCCTGGAGCGAGGAGAACATCCAGTCGGCGGTCTGGTACAGCGCCCACACGCCGGTGGTCTTCCAGATCTGCTCGTGGTCGTCGGGCGTGGGGTCGGGCAGCAGCAGACCGTCCTGCATGTCGTAGTACGGGTTGCCGGAGGCGATGTCGAGACGGTCGGTCAGCTCGTCGTCCTCCACCGCCTGGCGGGTGTAGGAGATGCAAGTGGTGACGAACTGCCCGGGCCGGGCGTACTCGCGCACGATGTCGGCCTGCCAGCCGATGAACTCGGTGACCTGGCGGGCCTGGAAGGCGCGCCAGGCCACGTCGTACTGCGGCTGGGCGTTGCCGTCCGGCGTCCACAGGTCCGCCCAGGTGGACAGGCGGTGCGACCAGTAGACCAGCCCCCACTCGCGGTTGAGGGTCTCGACGTCGCCGTACGTCTCGCGCAGGTGGTCCACGAAGCGCTGGAAGACGCCGTGGTTGTGGAAGAGGTGCAGACCGGGCTCGTTGTCCACCTGGAAGCCGACGACCGCCGGATGGCCGGCGTAGCGGGCGACGATCCGGCGGATCACCCGCTCGGCGTGGAACCGGAACGCGGGGTGGGTGAAGTCGACCTCCTGACGGGCGCCCCAGCCGTGACGCCGGCCGGTGGCGTACTCGCCCGTGATCTCCGGGTACTGGCGGGCCAGCCACGGCGGCACGGCGTACGTCGGCGTGCCGAGAACGACGCAGATGCCCCGCTCGTGGGCGCCGTCGAGGACCGGCTGGAGCCAGTCCAGGTCGAACCGTCCGTTCTCCGGCTCCCAGGTGGACCACACCGACTCGCCGACCCGGATCACCGAGAAACCGGCCTTGGCCATCAGGTCCAGGTCGTCCTTGAGCCGTTCGTACGGCTGGTACTCGTGGTAGTACGCGGCGCCGAAGAGGACGCGGGCAGGCAGGGCCGCCATGAAGGAAACCTCCGGGAAAGGAACGGGGGATACGGGGACGTGTGCTCGCTACTGCTTGACGCCGCCGGCCGCCAGGCCGCTCTGCCAGTAGCGCTGCAGCAGCAGGAAGGCCACGACCAGCGGCACGATCGAGAGCAGGGAGCCGGTCACGACGAGCGCGAGCATGTCGCTGCTGGTACCGGCCCCGCCGTTCTGGGCCTGCGCGGCCCAGGAGGCGAGGCCGACCGTGATCGGGTACAGGTTCGGGTCGTTGAGCATGATCAGCGGCAGGAAGTAGTTGTTCCAGGTCGCCACCAGGGTGAAGAGCAGAACGGTCACCAGGCCGGGGCCCAGCAGCCTCAGGGCGATCCGGAAGAAGATCCGGGTCTCCCCGGCACCGTCGATGCGGGCGGCCTCCAGGAGGCTGTCGGGCACCGCGTCCTGGGCGTAGATGCGCATCAGGTACAGGCCGAAGGGGTTCACCAGCGAGGGGAGGATCACCGCCCACGGCGTGTTGACCAGGCCGGCCTTCGCGAAGAGCAGGTAGGTCGGGATGGCCAGCGCGGTGGTGGGGACCATGACGGCGCCCAGCACGAGGTTGAAGACCAGCCGGTCGCCGCGGAAGCGGAACTTGGCGAAGCCGTACCCGCCGGCTGCGGCGAGCAGGGCGGCGCCGAGCGCGCGGACGACGGCGTACAGGACCGTGTTGAGCAGCCAGTGCAGGAAGACGCCGTCGTTCTGCGTGAACGTCTCCCTGATGTTCGTCAGCAGGCGCGGTGTGTCCGAGAACCACAGGCCGAAGCTGTTGAACAGGTCCTGGGTGCTCTTGGTCGAGGCGACCAGCAGCCAGAACAGGGGGAGGAGGAAGTAGGCCAGCATGGCGATCGTCAGCGGGGTGCTGCGGCGACGGGTGACCGATGGGGAACTCACTGAGCCTTTTCAGGCTGACCACTGAAGGGGGACGCCAGTGAAGTGGGGCGGGGGCCGCAACGCACGAGGCTCCCGTGCCGTTGGGGGAGGTG